>DASVVI010000532.1:0-2138 GCA_036386635.1 Longimicrobium sp. | reverse complement strand
CGGCCCAGCAGCGGGGGAATGTCGCCGGCTGATGCGACGGAAGTCTCACGCAGAGGCGCAGAGACGCAGGGAGAGAACAACAGAGAAAAGCCACGCGGAAAACCTTTTGCGGTTCTCTCTGTGGCTCTGTGTCTCTGTGTGAGCCATGCAGTTGCAGTTCTCTCCTGCGTCTCTGCGCCTCTGCGTGAGACTTCCGTCGCATCAGCCGGCGACATTCCCCCGCTGCTGGGCCGCCGAGAATACCCTGTGGAACCCGGCTTCGCCCACCTGTTCCACGATCCTGGCGAGCCGGTCGGCGCCGTTGAACCAGTTGGTACGCACCGCCGCCTCCGCCACCTCCGCGCGTCCCGACTCGATCGCCGCGACGATCGCGTCGTGCTCCTCAAAGGTCTCCTCGAAGCTTCCCGCGCCGTAGAGCGGACCGCAGAAGTACTCGTACCGGTCGAGGTGCGAGCGCAGCCCGTCCAGAATCAAGCAGAGGCGCGGCCCGGCGAGCCTGGCCCTCAGCAGCCCGTGAAACGCGTGGTGCAGCTCGAACAGCCGGTCCCAGTGAGGCGTGCGTTTCGTCGCCTCGCGCCGGAATGCCGCCTGCGCCTTGGCCAGATCCGCCGCCAGCGCGAGCCGCTCGTCCTCGCCGCAATCGGCCACGTTGCGGACGATGACGCCTTCGAGCGCGCCCGCCGCGGTACCCAGCTCGCGCGCTTCGCCGGCCGTCATGGGAGCCACCGCGAGGCGCATCTTGGCGCCGTCGCTCGCCCCCGCCGGCACCAGCAGCCGCTCCTGCTGCAGGCGCCGCAGCGCTTCGCGGGCGGGTGTGCGGCTGACCCCCAGCTCCTTTGCGACATCCGCCTCGGTGACCCGCGTGCCCGGCAGGAGCCGGCCGCACACGATCAGGGCGCGTACCTCGTCGTAGATCGCGAGCGAGGCGGGTGCGGGAGCCGGGGGCGATGCGTCGGTGCGCCGGGGCATTCGGCTCGGGGAGGGGGTGAGAGCTCGGCCCGAACATTATCGACCCCGCCCGCGCCCCGCCATACCGGCGCATGGAGAGAACAACAGCGAAAAGCCTCACACAGAGGCACAGAAGGAACAGAAAGCCACAGAGAAAACCTCTTGCGGTTCTCTCTGTGGCTCTGTGTCTCTGTGTGAGCCTGCTTTTCTCTCTGCGCCTCCGCGTCTCCGCGTGAGCCCTGCTGTTGCCCGCCCTACTCCGCCCGCAGCGCCTCGCTCGGCTGCACGCGCAGGGCACGGCGGGTGGGCACCACGCAGGCGAGCATGCAGATGGCCACCATCACCAGCGCGTTCGCCACGAGCAGCGCGATGTTCGCCAGCGAAAGCGCCGCGTCGGGATCCCGGGGCGCCCCGTCGGGACGGTGGCCGACCATGATGTACGCCGCGGCCGTCACCAGGATGAAGCCGACCGTGATGCCGGCACCCACCTGCGTGAGCGGCTTGCGAAAGATGGCGGCCACGACGCGCGCGCGCGGCGCACCCAGCGCCACGCGCACGCCGATCTCGCGGGTCCGCCGCGCCACGGTGAACGACAGCACCGCGTAGATGCCGGCCAGCGAGAGCAGGACCACGACCCCCGTCAGCAGGAGCGTGATCTTGAACCACATGCCCAGGATCCAGAGAAACGCGCTCGTCACCTGGTCCACGGGCTGGATCTCCGTCAGCCGCAGCATGGGGTCCACCTCGGTCGCGATCTCGCGGATTCGCGGGGCGAGCGACATCGGGTCGCCCGGCGCGTGGACGATCAGGTTGAGCGGCAGATCGCTCCCCGGGGCGGCGGGCAGGTACACCCCCGCCGCGCGCTCGTCGTCGTACGCGGAAGTCACGCCGAGATCCGGCACTACGCCGACGATCTCGTACCACGGGGCGGAGGGTTCGGGGGTCTGCTCGCCGCGCTTCAGGAAGCGCACGTGCCGGCCGACCGGGCTGCGCCCCTGCAGCATGCGGTCGACGAACCCCTGGTCCACGATCACCACGTGCGCGTCGGGCCCCAGGTCGGCGGCGCTGAAGGCACGGCCGGCCAGCACCGGCGCCTTCAGTACGTCGAAGTACCCTGGATCGATGGCCGCGGTGCGCACCAGGGGGTCGGGCAGCGGCGGGCGGGCCGCCGCCCCGGGGCCGGGAGGGCC
>DASVVI010000531.1:0-6514 GCA_036386635.1 Longimicrobium sp. | reverse complement strand
GCCGCCGTCCGCATTCCCATCGTCGGCATCGGCGGCATCCACGCGCACAACGCGGCCGCCGTGGTGCAGGCGGGGGCAGCGGGCGTGGCCGTGATCAGCGCAGTGATGCATGCGGATGATGCGGAGGCGGCGGCGCGGGGGTTGATGCGGGCGGTGGCAAGCGGGATGGCTGGAGGCTAGTGGGCCGGCGGTTGAAACCGCTGCAACAACCGCGGGAAACCTGCCTTCGCAGGTTTCGTGGGCGGGGCACCCGGCGCATAACCCGGAGCCGGGATTGGCGGGGGGGGGGTGGGCACCGGCGCGGAACACCGGGGGATGAATCCCCCGGCTGGAACAACGCGAAGACGGCTGAAGCCGTCTCGTGAAGCGCGGATCTCGCCCGCGAGTCCGCGAAGGCGGACTTTGTGCTGTTGTTGCAGCGAGTTCACTCGCCCGACCAGGGGCCTCCTGTGCAAAAAGGGGTGGACACCCAACCGGTGTCCACCCCTTTTCATCTCCAAACCCACATCCTACTCCCGTACGCGGCTCTCCAGGTTGTACTTCGAGAGCATGCGGTGGATCGTCTTGCGGTCGATGCCGGCGGTGCGGGCGGCTTGCGAGATGTTGCCGTTGTGGCGCTTTAGCAGGTCCTGGAGGTACTCCTTCTCGAAGACCGTGATGGCGTCCGTCTTGGCGTCGTGGAAGGGCTGGTCCGCGTTGAAGATGTTCATCGGCCGCACCCCGCCCGCCCCGCCCCCGCCCCGTTGCGTCAGCTCCTCCGGCATCTCCTCGAGGCCGATCTCCTGGCCGGGGAGGCACATCGAGACGATGCGCTCCACCACGTTCTGCAGCTCGCGCACGTTGCCGGGGAAGTCGTACTCGGAGAGCTCCCGCAGCGCCTCGGCGGAGAAGCGGAGGTTGTCGCGGTCGTACTCCTGAGCGAAGCGGCGGAGGAAGTGCTGGGCGAGCGCGGGGATGTCCTCCTTGCGCTGGCGAAGCGCGGGGAGGCGGATGGGGACGACGTTCAGGCGGTAGAGGAGGTCCTGGCGCAGGGCGCCGTCGCGCACCGCCTGGTCGGGGTCGCGGTTGGTGGCCGATACCCAGCGCACGTCGATGGAGATCTCGCTCTCGCCGCCCACGCGGCGGATGCGGCGCTCCTGGATCACCCGGAGGAGCTTGGCCTGCAGCTCCATGCTCATCTCCGAGATCTCGTCCATGAAGAACGTCCCGCCGCTCGCCACCTCCAGCAGCCCGCGCCGCAGCACGTCCGCGCCGGTGAAGGCGCCCTTCTCGTGGCCGAAGAGCTCCGATTCCAGCAGGTGGTCAGGAAGGGCCGCGCAGTTGATGGCCATGAACGGCCGCGACGAGCGGCGGCTGTTCGTGTGGATGGCGCGCGCGATCAGCTCCTTCCCCGTCCCGCTCTCGCCGGAGATGAAGACGCTGGCATCCGTCGGCGCCACGCGGCTGACCACCGAGAAGACCTTCTGGATGGCCTCGCTGGTGCCGACGATGTTGTCGAAGCTGTAGTGGCGCTTGAGCTGGTCGCGGAGCTGCGCGTTGTCGCGCACCAGGCGCACCTGCTGCGCCGCGCGCCCGATGAGGATGCGCAGCTGCGTGGCCGTGAACGGCTTGGGGATGTAGTCGTACGCGCCCGCCCGGATCGCCTCCACGCTGGAATCGACCGTCGCGAAGCCGGTGATCATCACAACGAGCGTCTCGGGGGCGAGCTTCTTGATCTCCTTGAGGAGCGCAATCCCGTCCATGTCCGGGAGCATGAGGTCCGTCAGCACCACGTCCGGGTGATGGCGCCGAACGACCTCCAGCGCGTTGCGGCCGCGGCCCTCGCTATAGACGGCGTACCCCTCGCTGGACAGGATCTGGCCACAGCTCTTGACCAGCAGCTCCTCGTCATCGACGATCAGCACGCTGACGGGAAGAGCGTTGTCGGGAGTGTCGCTCATGGGAAAGCGGGGGGGACGTGTGCGGAGCGGGAGCGAAGCCGGACAATTATGTTTGCGGTGGTAAGCAGTATACGCGCGCCGCGCCTCCCAGGCAACGCCACAGCCCCGCACGTGCGGCCCCTCCGCCGCTCTCGCGCAAAAGGCGCGCTGTGCACATCATTAACGCGACCCTCCGCCGCCATCACTACCGCGGCCCCCTCCACGAGCCTGCGTGTGCCCGCCGTGCTCCCCTGCCCCGCCCCATGACCGAAGTCCGGTCCGACACGACCCACGCGCCGCAGGAGAGGGTCGCGCACGACGCCCCCACGCTGGGGATCCACGCGCTGGCGGGACGCGAGCTGGAGCGCTTCCTCCAGCGCCAGAAGGCGGGGAGCCGCTTCCCGGAGATCGACCTGGAGGCGGAGCTCGGGCAGATCCTGGAGCGGGCGTGCGCGCTGGTGCCATCGGAGTGCGGCGCCGTCTTCCTGGACGACCCGCTGCGCAAGGTGGAGGACCGCGCCGCCAACGACCTGTTCGTGGTGGCCGCGTTCGGCGCGGACGCGGAGACGCTCCCCGGCCGGCCGGCGGGGGCGGGCTCGCCGGTGGGGGAGGTGTACCGGTCCGGGCGCGCGCACCTCTCCGGCGGGGCGGGGGAGGCGGAGTCCGTGGTCGCCGTTCCCATCACCATCGGGAGCACGGTGTGCGGGGTGATCGAGCTGGCGAACCGTGACGGGGGCTGCCCCTTCTCGCCGCACGACCTGGCGGTGCTGGAGATATTCGCCGGCTACACCTCGTCCACGCTGCAGAACGCGCTCGACGCCAAGCGCGCCAACGAGCTCGCCAAGCGCGACGACCTGAGCGGGCTGTACAACGACCGCTGGATGCACGTGCGGATCGGCGAGATGATCGCCGAGACGGACGCGGAGGGGGGCGAGTGCGTCCTGGTCTTCATGGACCTGGACCACTTCAAGCACGTCAACGACAGCTACGGCCACCTGGCCGGGAGCCGCGTGCTGCGCGAGATCGGCTTCCTCCTCCGCCGCGTGGTGGACTGGGAGAGCGCCATCCTCTGCCGCTACGGGGGCGACGAGTTCGTGATCGGCCTCCCCTCCACCACGCTCGCGGAGGGGATGGAGGTGGCCGAGCACGTGCGCGCCGCCATCGCCGAGGCGACGTACCTGGACCGCGAGTACGGGCCGGAGCTTCCGCCGCTCTTTTTGCGCGGCGCGATCACGGCGTCGCTGGGCGTGGCGGCGTACCGAGCGGGCGACTGGGGCGGCACGGTGCACGACCGGGAATCGATCCTCCTGCGCCACGCCGACTCCGCCATGTACCTGGCGAAGGCACAGGGCAAGGATCGCGTGGCCCCCGCGCCGTAGCCGACTCCAACGGCGAACGCACCTCGCTACGGCTGCGGCGCGTTCGCTCCCAGCGTGGGATGCACCGCCAGGATCAGCCCCCCGCCGCCGGTTCGCCTCTGCACGCCGATCAGCATGGTTTTCCCCGGCGTGGCGTTGATGATCGTGCTCAACGCATCCCCCCCCGATTCGAACTCGACCTGGATGGTGAGGCCCGCCTGTGCTCCCGCCGCGGTTCCGGCGCGTACCGTGCCGGACAGGCGCACGACGCCCTGCTGGTACCGAAAGGGAACGCCCTCCAGCGCCGTGACCACCAGCTCGTTCTGCAGGCGGTAGCCGCGGTAGCGGAACATCTGGCGCAGCGGCGCCTCCACCCGCGCGATGGCCGAATCGCCGCCCTCAAAGTCGCCCGCCTCGATCACCTGGAAGCGGAGCGTCACCACCACCGGCACGCCATCGTAGCGCTTGAGCAGCGCGGTGATGCTGTCCAGCCGGTCCGGCGACTCGCGAACCGTCAGCAGACGTCCCTTGCCGCTGATGAACCCACCCTCGCGCACGTACGGCGTCACCAGCGTCTCGGCTTCCGAATAGTCCAGTCGGTGCAGCTCATACGTGCGCACCGCCATCCCACGCCCGCTGTCGCACGCCGCGACGAGCAGAACGGCGGCGATCACCACGATTGTCTTCAGCTTCATGATCATCCCCTTTCAGTAGAACCAGACCACCGTTACACCGGGATCGTTCGTCTCCAGCACGGCCACGCCGCGCCCATCCACCGACCGCGCCACCGGGGCGGGAGCAAACAGCACCCGCGCGATCCGCTCGGCCGTCACGCCGGGAGGCTCCTCCCTGGGCGCCGGGCGCCGCGCCAGCATCACCGCGGCAGTCCCGGCGGCGAGCGCCAGCGGCGCCGCCCAGCGCCACGCCCGCGCCGGACGCAGGCGGAGCACAGCGGTGCGTCGGGCCTCGGCCGGCCGCGCCAGCTCCGCCAGCGCATGGTCCAGCTCCGCCATTCCGGCCACGATCGCCGCCGCGCGATGGCGGCACTCCTCGCATCCCGCGAAGTGATCCGACATGGGCGAGCCTTCCAGGGCCCGCAGCTCGGCCAGGTCCGCCTCCAGCATCCAGCTGCGCGCCTGCTCGCAGTCGTTCGTCATCGGTCGTCCGCCAGGGTTGGATGCGCCGCCACGATCCGCTCGCGGATGGCGCGCCGGGCGCGCAGCAGGTGCACGCGCGCGGTGGGGGGCTCGATGTCGAGCATCTCCGCCGCCTCCGTCGGGGTGAAGCCCTGCAGGTCCACCAGGTCCAGCAGCTCGCGCTGGCGCCCGGGGAGCTCGGCCAAAAAGGCGCGCACCAGATCCGCCGCCCGCTGGTTTTCCATCGCGTCGATGCGGTCCGCCATGCCGGCCCGCGGCTCGCCCGCCACGGCGAGCTCGTCCAGCGTCTGGCGGTGCCGCGACTGGCCTCGCGCCCACTCCACCGCGGCGTTGGCGGTCAGCCGGTAGAGCCAGGTGGTGAAGCGCGAGCGCCCTTCGAAGCCACGCAAGCCCCGGTGCATGCGGATGACCACCGCCTGCGCCACGTCCTCGGCATCGTCCGCGTCGCCGGTGCGGGCCAGCGCCCAGCGCCGCACCTGGGCGCGCACGGCCGTCGCCAGCTCCGCGAACGCGCCCTCGTCGTCGGCGCGCGCGCGCTGCACCATGCTGTCGACGGCGTCGGCCCCGGGCGCGGGCTCGGTCACGCCCGCAGCGGCCGCGGGGAAGGTGCGCTCACCGGGGCGTGGCCGCGCTCGCGGTCCGCGCATCGTCCGCGCGCAGCATCTCCAGCGCCTCCCGCCAGCGCGGCGCGCGCGGGGACGATGCGTTGTCGGCCGCCAGCCGCTGCAGCGCGGCGCGGTGTGCCGCCTTCTTGGCACCGGCGGCGGCGACGGGCAGGTCCGGGCGCACGCCGATTCCCTCCCAGTTGCCATGCGTAACCGCGTTCTCCACCCGCGCCGTGGGCACCATCACCCCGAAGTGCGACCCGAGCATGACCCACCCGCCCGGGTTGGCCCCTCCCCGCGTCTGCTCGCCCACGACCACGGCGCGGCCGAGCGCCTGCAGGTCGTACGCGAACCCCTCCGCGGCCGAGAAGGTGCGCCCGCTGACCAGCAGGTACACGGGCTTGTCGATGTAGCGCGGCCCGGCCACCTGCGCCGGCGTCCAGATCTGCGCGGTGTCGCCGCCGCGGCGGTGAAGGGTGCCCAGCAGCTTCGGCTCTGTCATGAAGTACGAGGCGAACAGGGCTTCCATCGCCGCGAACCCCCCTCCGTTGTTTCGCAGATCGACGATCAGCGCGTCCGTCTGCGCGAGGAACGACATGGCCGTGGCGAGCGCGGCGCCGGCCAGCGCCGGATTGTCGAAGCGTCCGATCTCCAGGTAGCCGACGTTGCCATCGAGCCGCTCGAGCGCATGGAGGCCGAAGTTGCGCCACTGCGCGTTCTCCAGGTCGCGTGCCGAGTCGGCGGCGGTGCGTCCGGCGTCGGGGGCCGCCGTGCGCGGGGCCACGCTGAACTGCACCCGCATGTGCTTGTCGCCGGTCGCGCGGCGCAGGTCGGCAGTGAGCGTGTCCGTCAGCGCCGAAGCGGTCTCGAGCCGCCGGTAGCGCCCGGCGCGCACCCCCTGCCGCACCTCTCTCGCGGCGGCGGCGCCCTTGTCAGGAAACACATACCCGGTGTCCACCGCAAGCGCCGCGGCAAGCGCCACCGAGTCGCGCGTGGCCGGCGCGACGGGCATGTCTTGCCGCTCCTGCCCGCTCGCCGGAGTGAAGGAGCAGACCGCCGCTAGAGCAAGTGCGGGGATGCGGAGTGTGGAGGAGAACATGATCGCTCGCGGTGCGAGGGGCCGAACCAACGTGAACAGCCATGGGACGAGAGCTGGGCGCGTTGCGTTTACCTAGCCGCCCGCGAGGGCTGCAACTGCATGGCCTCACGCGAAGGCGCAAAGTCGCAAAGGGAGCACGCGAAGGTCTTTCTTTGCGTCTTCGCGGCTTTGCGTGAGACTGCTGTCGGGATGCATGTCTACGAACAGAAGCCCCCCGACGCTCGTGCTGAGCATTGGGGGGCTTGATACGTAGGCCGGCGGCGCCGTACTCTCCCACCGGGTGGCCCCGGCAGTACCATCCGCGCGAGTGGGGCTTAACTTCCGAGTTCGGGATGGGATCGGGTGATCCCCCACGCCATGGCCACCGGCCGTACAT
>DASVVI010000530.1:0-3795 GCA_036386635.1 Longimicrobium sp. | reverse complement strand
TCACGGGCGACGAGTCGCTGCGCGGCCGGCCGATGCGGCGGGTGACCGCGCCGCTGCAGCGGATGGGTGCGCACTTCAACGAGGTCGGCGCGCCCGACCGCCTCCCCATCGAGATCGTGGGCGGGCCGCTGCGCTCTCTCGACTACACGTCGCCCACCGCGAGCGCGCAGGTCAAGAGCGCGATCCTGCTGGCGGGCCTCACCGCGGGCGTCCCCGTCAGCGTCACCGAGCCGCACCTGTCGCGCGACCACACCGAGCGCATGCTCGCCGCCATGGGCGTGCATCTACAGTCGTCGCCGGTGGAGGGCGGATGGCGCGTCGCCGTGCCCGCGCACCGGCGGCCGCTCGGCGCGCTCGATCTGCGCGTGCCGGGCGATCCATCGTCCGCGGCCTTCCTCGTCGCGCTCGCGCTGATGGCGGACGAGGGCGAGCTGGTGATCCGCGGCGTGGGCGTGAACCCGACGCGCACGGGCTTCCTCACCATCGCCGAGCGCATGGGCGCGCAGATCGAGCGCACCAACGAGCGAACGGAGGGTGGCGAGCTCGTCGCGGACCTGGTGGTGCGCCCCTCCACCCTGCGCGGCACCTCCGTTGGCGGCGACGAGGTGCCGACGGCGGTGGACGAGATCCCCATCCTCGCCGTCCTCGCCGCGCGGGCGGAGGGGGAGACGCGCATCACGGGCGCCGGCGAGCTGCGGGTGAAGGAGACCGACCGCATCGCCGCCATCGCTGGCAACCTGCGCGCACTCGGCGCCGACGCGGAGGAGCTGGACGACGGGCTGGTGGTGCGCGGCTCCGACAAGCCGCTGGTCGGAAAGATCAAGACGTACGGCGACCACAGGATCGCGATGGCGTTCGGCGTGCTCGGGGCGCTGCCGGGGAACGAGGTGGAGATCGACGACCGCGAGTGCGCCGCCGTCAGCTTCCCCAGCTTCTTCGACCGCCTGCGGGAGCTGACGGGAGGCACCCAGTGACGCACCAGAAGCTCAACCATCCGGACGGGATCATCATCGCGCTGGACGGCCCCGCGGGGTCGGGCAAGAGCTCCACCGCGCGCGCCGTGGCCGAGCGGCTGGGCTACCGGCACCTGGACTCGGGCGCCTTCTACCGCGCCCTCACCTGGGCCGCCCTGCGCGCCAACATCCCCGCCGACGAGTGGACCGCGCTCACGGCCGAACAGCTGGACGCGCTGGACGTGCACGGCGCGCCGGAGGGGCGCAGCTACACCCTGACCGTGGGCGGCTGGAACGTGTCAGAGGCGATCCGCACCCCCGAGGTCAACGCGCACGTCTCGCGCATGGCCGCCGTGCCCGCGGTGCGCGAGTGGCTGATGGATGCGCTGCGCGAGGCGGGGGCGCGCGGCGGGCTGGTGGCGGACGGGCGCGACATCGGCACCGTCGTCTTTCCCGACGCCGAGCTCAAGGCGTACCTGGTGGCGGACCCCGAGGAGCGCGCCAGGCGGCGCCTGAAAGAGCAGGGAAGCAGCGACTTCTCCGAGGAAACCGTCCGCGCGGAAGCGGCACGCCTGGTGGGCCGCGACGAGATCGATTCGGGGCGGGCGGTGGCGCCGCTGGCGGAGGCGGCGGACGCGGTGAGGATCGACACCACAGCGCTCAGCTTCGAGGAGCAGGTGGAGGCCGTCGTGAAGCTGGCGAAAGAGAGGGCCGGGGGTTGACCGAAGGGGCGGAAAACCATATCTTTTCCTGTTTTCCGGGGAATTTTCCGCCCCGATCCTCCATCACCCCCAACACTCCGCCGCCCCGCGCGTTTCCAGGGGCCGGCCGGAAGGGACCCAGCCACACATGGCCGACCAGACCCAGCCCGAGCAGTACCAGCCGGACGAAGACGAGAACAGCGGCGGCCTCGCCACCGCCGTAGGCAACTTCGTGAAAGGCTTCAGCACCCTTACGGTCCAGCAGGTGGCGGACCGTGCCCGCTCGCTCAACATCCGCGCCGACCTCTACGACGAAGAGGAGTACTCCGACGAGGAGTACGAGGCGATGCTGGAGATGTACGGCGACACCCTCACCAACATCGAAGAGGGTGAGATCGTCAAGGCGCGCGTCCTGCGCGTGACCGACAAGGCCGTCATCCTCGACCTCGGCTTCAAGAGCGAGGGCGCGGTGGGCCGCGACGAGTTCAAGGACCCCGACTCGCTCCAGATCGGCGACGAGGTCGAAGTCTTCCTGGAGAACCTGGAAGACGAAGACGGCGTCGTCGTGCTTTCCAAGAAGAAGGCCGACTTCCTCCGCGTGTGGGAGCAGATCCGCGTCGCCTACGAGAACAACGAGGCGGTCGCCGGCATGCTCACGCGCAAGATCAAGGGCGGCGTCACCGTCGACCTCATGGGCGTGGACGCGGTCCTGCCGGGCTCGCAGATCGCGCTGCGCCGCGTGCCGAACATCGAGGACCTGATCGGGGAGACGTACGACTTCCGGATCATCAAGCTGAACAAGCGCCGCCGCAACATCGTGGTCAGCCGCCGCGTGCTGCTCGAGGCCGACCGCGAGATCAAGCGCGACCGGCTCAAGAAGGAGCTCGAGGTGGGCCAGGTGCGCATGGGGGTGGTGAAGAACATCACCGACTTCGGTGCCTTCATCGACCTGGGCGGCATGGACGGCCTGCTGCACATCACCGACATGTCGTGGGGCCGCGTCGGCCATCCGACCGAGGTGGTGTCGATCGGCGCCGAGCTCGAAGTCAAGGTGCTCGACATCGACTGGGAGCGCGAGCGCCTCTCGCTCGGCCTCAAGCAGCTCCAGGCGTACCCCTGGAAGGACGTCGACAAGAAGTACCCGGTCGGCGCCCGCGTGCGCGGCCGTGTCGTCTCGATCACCAACTACGGCGCCTTCGTGGAGCTGGAGAAGGGCGTCGAGGGCCTGGTGCACATCAGCGAGATGAGCTGGACGCGCAACGTCCGCCACCCGTCGAAGATCGTGTCGCTGGGTGACGAGATCGAGGCCGTGATCCTGAAGGTGGACGTCGAGGGCGAGAAGATCTCCCTGGGCATGAAGCAGATCGAGGAAGATCCGTGGCACGCGCTGCCGGTGAAGTACCCGGTGGGCACGCGCCTCAGCGGCAAGGTGCGCAACCTGACCTCGTTCGGCGCCTTCGTGGAGATCGAGCCGGGGATCGACGGCCTGGTGCACATCTCCGACATGAGCTGGACCAAGCGGATCCAGCACCCGTCCGAGGTCGTCAAGAAGGGCGACGACGTGGACGTGGTGATCCTGGGTGTGGACGCCGAGAACAAGCGCATCTCGCTTGGCCTCAAGCAGACCATCGAGGATCCGTGGGACGAGCTGGCGCAGCGCTTCTACGCCGGCCAGGAGATCAACGGCACCGTGTCGCGACTGCAGGACAAGGGCGTGGCGGTGGACCTGGGCGACGACATCGAGGGCTTCGTCCCCGTGTCGCAGCTGGGCGTCACCGGCCTGCAGAACCCGGCCGACGTCTTCGCCGAGGGCGACGAGCTGGAGATGCGCGTCACCGAGGTCGACGCGCCCAACCGCCGCATCGTCCTGGAAGTGACCCGCGTTCCGAAGTTCGACGGCGGGCAGCCGGTTCTGCCCGTCCGCGACGAGACCGCGGAGAGCACCGAGGGCGCCGAAGAGACCACCAGCGAAGCCGGCGGCGACGTCGCCGCCGAGTCGGTGGCCACGGACGCGGAAGAGACCGAGTAAGCTTTCGCTTCTTTTGCTGGACGCACGAGGGGTGCGGGGCTTCGGCTCCGTGCCCCTTTTTTGCAGGGCCCCCTCCCCCCGGCCCCCTCCCCCGCCTGCGGGGGCGCAGGGC
>DASVVI010000529.1:0-7060 GCA_036386635.1 Longimicrobium sp. | reverse complement strand
CGTGTGGGGAGATATCGGGGTGGCGATGATGCAGTCCACACTGGGGTGGACGATGGGGCCGCCCGCCGAGAGGGAGTACGCCGTGGAGCCGGTGGGCGTCGCCAGGATGATGCCGTCCGCGCTGTAGCTCCCTACCTCCTCGCGCAGCGCCGTCACCTGCAGCCGGATCACGCGCGCCGAGCCGCCCTTGTGCAGCACGGCGTCGTTGAGCGCCAGGTACTCCCCGCGCTCCTCGCCGTCCGGCCCCACCGAGCGGATGTCCAGCGCCATGCGCCGGTCCAGCTCGAAGTCGCCGCGCAGCCAGCAGTCCAGCGCCAGCTCCAGCTCGGAAGGATGCGCGGTGGTGAGGAAGCCCAGGTGCCCCAGGTTGATCCCCAGCACCGGGATGGAGTCGCGCGCCACCAGCCGCGCGCCTCGCAGCAGCGTCCCGTCGCCGCCGAGCGTGAGGAGCACGTCGAGGGTGGGAACCAGGTCGGGCGTCAGGACAGCCGAGCCGGGGGCCGCCTCCAGGAGGGCGTCTTCCAGGAACAGCTCCAGCCCGCGCTCCCGGGCGAATGCCAGGAGGCGGGCCAGCGCCGCTTCGAGCTCGTCGTACCGGTCATGGCCGACGACGCCGACGCGCCGCGGCCCCGCGCCGTCAGGCGGTCTCAAGCAGCTTCCGCAGCGGCTTGCCCACAAGCGAGCGCGCCCGCGCCGCGATCCCCTCCGGCGTGAGCCCCAGCTCGCCCAGCAGCTCGGCCCGCTCGCCGTGCTCCACGAAGCGGTCCGGAAGCCCCATCGACGCGCACCGCACCCCCGGCCAGCGCGCCGCCACGTGCGCCGACGCGTACGTGCCGAAGCCGTTCACCACCGTCCCCTCCTCCACCGTCAGCAGGTGCGTGTGGGCGGGGAAGAGGCGCTCCAGCGTCTGCTCGTCCAGCGGCTTCACGAAGCGGGCGTTGACCACCGTGGCCGAGACGCCCTCGCGCTGCAGCATCTCCGCGGCGGCCATTGCGGGGGCCACCATCGTCCCCACCGCCAGGATCGCGACGTCCTTGCCGCTGCGCAGCGTCTCCCAGCTCCCGTGCACCACCGGCTCGATCTCGGAGATCGGCCGCGGCAGCGCGGGTACGTTGTCGCGCGGGATGCGGATGGCGAAGGGGCCGTGCTTCCACTCCAGCGCCAGCTTCATGAGCCCGATCAGCTCGTCCGCGTTGTGCGGCGCCGCGATCGTCATCCCCGGCACGGGCAACAGGTAGGCGATGTCGAGCCCGCCGTGGTGCGTCTGCCCGTCGTCGCCCGCGATGCCGGCGCGGTCCATCACGAAGCACACCGGCAGCTCCTGCAGCGCCACATCGTGGACGATGGAGTCGTACGCGCGCTGGAGGAAGGTGGAGTAGATCGCCACCACCGGCTTGATCCCCTGCGTCGCCAGGCCGGCGGCAAAGGTGACGGCGTGCCCCTCGGCGATCCCCACGTCGAAGAATCGCTCCGGGTGCGCCTTCTGGAAGATGTCGGTGCTCGTGCCCCCCGCCATCGCGGCCGTGATCGCCACCACGTCCTTGTCCTCGGCGGCCAGCTCCGTCAGCGCCTGCCCGAAGACGTTCTGCCAGCGCGGCAGCCCGGCGGCGGACACCTTGAGCGGCGCGCCGGTGGTGCGGTCGAAGCCGCCCTGCGCATGCCACTTCACCTGGTCCGCCTCGGCCGGCGCGAACCCCTTCCCCTTGGTGGTGAGGACGTGCACCAGCCGCGGCCCCTTCATCTTGCGCACCTGCTCGAAGGTGTCGACCAGCGAGGCGACGTCGTGCCCATCCACCGGCCCCACGTAGCGGAAGCCCAGCTCCTCGAAGAGCATCCCCGGGACGAACATCCCCTTGAACGCCCCGTCGGCGCGCACCGCGAAGTGCTCCACCATCTCACCGATGGTGCCGATGCGCGGCGCCGCGTGCACCAGCCGCTTCACCTCGTCGCGGATGCGATTGTAGAGCGGGGAGGTCCGCACCTCGGTCAGCCGCTTGTGCACTCCCAGGTACTTGTGCAGCGCCCCCACGTTGGGGGAGATCGACATCTGGTTGTCGTTGAGGACGACGATCAGGTCCCGGTCCGTGTCGCCGGCGTTGTTGAGCGCCTCGTACGCCAGCCCGCACGTCATGGAGCCGTCGCCGATCACCGCGATGGCCTCGTAGTCGTCGCCGCGCAGGTCGCGCGCGGCGGCGATCCCCACGGCGGCGGAGATCGAGGTGGCGGCGTGCCCGGCGCCGAAGACGTCGTACTCGCTCTCGTCGCGGCGCAGGAAGCCGGAGAGCCCGTGGCGCTTGCGGATGCCGGGCATCCCCTCGTTGCGCCCGGTGAGGATCTTGTGCGGGTACGCCTGGTGCCCCACGTCCCAGATGAGCTGGTCTCGCGGGGTGTCGAAGGCGCGGTGCAGCGCCACGGCGAGCTCCACCGCCCCCAGGTTGGAGCCGAAGTGCGCGCCCTTGTGGGCCGCCACCACGTCGATCACGCGGTCGCGCACTTCCTGGCAGAGGGCGGGAAGCTCCTCGGCCGGCAGCGCGCGGACGTCCGCGGGAAATTTCACACTGTCGAGAAGTGCCACGGGGCTCCTTCCTTCCACTCTCAAGGGTCGGCCGGACGGCCGCATCCGAACAATCTAGACCATGAGCCGCGCTCAACCAACCTCCGCCCGTCACAGCCGCGGCACGGCTTCCACTTTACAGTACAAAGCGATGGCCCGCGCGTCAACCCTGGGGCACCGCCGGACGGCCGCGGCAAACCGAATTCCGGACCCGGGGTAACTTAGAGGATGGACCGCATACGGGCATGTTTGTTTCAGGGTGTGCGCCGCAGTCGCACCCGCCCATCCAGGATTCGTACCCATGATCGACGTCAAGCAGGCCGTAAAAGCGGCAACGACTTTCGCGCGGGAGCTCTTCGACGGTGACGAGCTTCGGCACCTGCGCGTCGAGGAAGTCGAGCTCTCCGACGACCAGAGGCTCTGGAACATCACTCTGGGCTGGGTAGAACCCGCGGTCAGGGCGAAGGTGTCGCCGCTGATACCGGCGTACGGGCAGGACGACATCCAGAAGCTGCCTCGCGTCTACAAGGTCTTCGACGTGGACGCGGAGAGCGGCGCCGTGCACTCGATGAAGATCCGGGACGTCGGCTGATGCCACGGCGGAGCGACAGGCTTCTACTGGACACGAACCTTCTCGTCCTCCTGGTGATCGGGCTGACCGACCCGATGCAGATCGAAAGGTTCAAGCGCACTCGGGCCTACACTCGTGCGGACTACGAGCTGCTGCGCGACTTCGTGAACGGATACCGAGCGCTCGTCACCACTCCCAACGTGCTGACGGAGACGAGCAATCTTGCCGGCCAGCTCGCCGAACCCCTGCGCGGCAGGGCGCTCGCCGTTCTCGCTGGATTCGTCAGCGGAGCCGAGGAACGCTACTACGCGAGCAGAGATCTAACCGCACAAGGGCTGTATCTCCAGCTCGGCCTCACCGATACAGCGATAAAGGAAGCCGCCGGGGAGCGCGTCTCGATCCTCACCGACGACCTTCCTCTGTATGGGCGCCTCGCCTCGGAGGGCGCTGAAGTGTTCAACTTCCACCATCTACGGTTCCAGGAGCCAGAGAGCTGATCAGCTCCGCCGCTCGAGCACGAACCGGGCGAGCGCTTCCAGCTCGGGAGAGGCGATGCGGGCGGCGTGCAGGGCGGAGATCGCCTCCTCCACGCGGCTCGCGGCGAGGGCCCGGGCGCCGTCGATGCCAAAGAGCGCCGGGTACGTCGCCTTCCCCACGGACTCATCCTTGCCCGCGGTCTTCCCCAGCGCCTCCGCGCTGGCGGTGACGTCCAGCACGTCGTCCACGATCTGGAAGGCGAGGCCGACGTCCTCGCCATACACCGTGAGCGCGGCCAGCACCTCCTCCCGCGCGCCGGCGGCGAGCGCGCCGATGCGGAGAGAGGCCGCGAGGAGCGCGCCCGTCTTGCGCCGGTGGATCGACTCCAGCGCGGCGGCGTCGATAGGACGCTCCTCGCTCTCCAGGTCCAGCACCTGCCCGCCCACCATCCCTGCCGCGCCGCTCGCCCTGCACAGCTCGCCCGCGAGCCGCGCCCTCGTGTCTCGCGGAAGCCCCAGCGCGCATGCGGCGCCGTCGAGGACGGACACGGCGGCGGGAATCAGCGCAACGCCCGCCAGCGTCGCCCGCGCCATGCCGAACACCACGTGCAGGGTGGCACGCCCGCGCCGCAGGGCGTCGTCGTCCATCGAGGGGAGGTCGTCGTGCACCAGCGAGTAGGTGTGGACGATCTCCACCGCCGTCGCCAGGCGGTACACGCGCTCGCCCGGCTCGCCGGCGGCCGCGCGCCAGGCCGCGGCGCACAGGATGGGGCGCAGGCGCTTCCCCGGCGTGGCGAGGGCGTAGCGGACCGGCTCGCGAAGGGCGAGCGCCACGGAGTCGGTGAGCTCCCGCGCGACCTCCTCCAGCGCATGGTTCACGCGGGCACGCTCCCGCGCGAGGAAGTCGTCCAGCCGCACGGGGTCGGCCAGCGTCACCGCTCCTCCGCCATCGGGTCTTGCCGGAAACCGTCGCCCTCTTCCACTAGGAGGCGGATGCGCTCCTCCGCGCCGTCCAGCACCGCCTCGGCGCCGCGCAGGAGGCGAACCCCTTCTTCAAAGAGCGCCAGCGACTCGTCCAGCTCCAGGCCGTCGCCCTCGAGCTGCTCCACGATCTCGCCCAGGCGCTCCAGCGCGCCCTCCAGCCTGGTCTCGCTCATCGTTCCGTCGTGGGCTCGGCGCGGCAGGGGACGGTGCCGTCCGCCACGCGCAGGTCGAAGCGCCCTCCCGGCGCAAAGTCGGCGCGGGAGCGGAGCACCCGCCCCTCCGGCGACAGGGGCACGGCGAAGCCGCGCGCCAGCGTTGCAAGCGGGGAGAGCGCGTGCAGCCGCCCCGCCACCGCCGACACCCGCTCGCGCCGCCCGCGCAGCCCACGCTCCGCCGCGTCGCGCAGGTCCAGGCGGGCGGAGAAGACCGCCTCGCGCCCCTCCGCCACCTGCTCACGCGCCGCGTCCACCAGCCGCGCGCGCAGCTCCGCGACCTCGCGCCGCACACGGGCTCCCTCGGGGACGGCGGCTTCGGCGGCGGCGGAGGGGGTGGGGGCGCGGAGGTCGGCCACCAGGTCCGCGATGGTGACGTCGGTCTCGTGCCCCACGGCCGAGATCACCGGAATGGGCGACTCGGCGATGGCGCGCGCGACCACTTCCTCGTTGAAGGCCCACAGGTCCTCCACCGAGCCGCCGCCGCGCCCCACGATCAGCACGTCCGCGCACCCGGCGCGCCCCAGCCGGCGGATGGCGGCGGCGATCTCGGCGGGGGCGCCCTCCCCCTGCACCCGTGTGGGGGCGAGCACCAGGCGGGTCCACGGAGCGCGCCTGCGAACCACGGCCGCCACGTCGCGCAGGGCGGCGCCGTCGCGCGAGGTGACGATCCCCACGCACGCCGGGTGCGCGGGAAGAGGGCGCTTCCGCTCGGGCGAGGTCAGCCCCTCGAGCTCGATGCGCGTGCGCAGGCGGTCGAAGGCCAGCTTCCACAGCCCTTCGCCGCGCCCCTCCAGCTCAGCGACGACCAGCTGGAACTCGCCGCGCGGCTCGTACAGCGTCACCCGTCCCAGCGCGCGCACCTCCATCCCCTCGGCGGGAGCGGTGGGAAGGCGTCGGGCCTCGTCGCGCCACATCACGCAGCGGAGCTGGGCGTCGGGGCCGCGCAGGGTGAAGTAGACGTGCCCGGAGCGCGCCTTGGTGAAGTTGCTCACCTCGCCCACGACCCACATGGGCGGCAGCACGCTCTCCACCAGCTCGCGCGCCGCGGCGTTGACGTCGGCCACCGTCCACTCCGGGCGCGCGGCGCGCGGCGGGGGAAAACCGGCGTCCGCGTCGCGGGCGGCGACGGCGCGCGCAACCTCCTCGTTGCGGGCCTCGTTCATCCCGCGCCTGGGCCGCTCGCTTGCGCCCGCCGAGGAGAAGAGGTCGTACGTCACGCGGCAGTCCCGGCGCGGCGGCGGGCGCGGGCGGCGGCGCGCCGGGCCGCCTCCACCGTGTTGCGCAGGAGCATGGCGATGGTCATCGGCCCAACTCCGCCCGGCACCGGCGTGATGGCGGAGGCCACCTCGCGCACTGCGTCGAACTCCACGTCGCCGCGGATGACGTAGCCGCGCGGGTCCGCGGGGTCGGCCACGCGGGTGGTCCCCACGTCCAGCACCACGGCGCCTGGCTTGACCATGTCGCGCGTGATCAGCCCCGGCTTCCCCACCGCGACCACCAGGATGTCCGCCAGCCGCGTGTGCGAGGCGAGGTCGACCGTGTGTCGGTGGCAGAGGGTGACGGTGGCGTTGGGGCCGGGCGCCAGCAGGAGCGACGCCAGCGGCTTGCTCACGATCAGCGACCTGCCGACCACCACCGCGTGGCGGCCGTGCGTGGGCACGCCCTCGCGGCGGAGGAGCTCCATGATCCCCGCGGGGGTGGCGGGGAGGAAGCCCGTCGGGTCGCCCACGAAGGCACGCCCCACGTTGAGCGGATGGAAACCGTCCACGTCCTTGGCGGGGTGCACGCGCTCCAGCACCGCCATCGGGTCGATGTGGGGCGGAAGGGGGAGCTGAACCAGGATGCCGTGCACCGCCGGGTCCGCGTTGAGGCCGTCGATGACACCGAACAGCTCCTCGGCGCTGATGGCGGCGCCCAGGTGCACGAGGCGGTCGTTCATCCCCGCCTCGTGGCACGCGCGCGTCTTGCTGCGCACGTAGACCTCGCTGGCGGGGTCGTTCCCCACCAGCACCACGGCCAGGCCGGGAACGACGCCGTCCACCGAGCGGAGGCGCTCGACCTCGGCCGCGACTTCGGCGCGGATCTCCCGCCCGATGCGGGTACCCTCGATGATGCGCGCGCTCACTTCTTCCTGAACTCCCCTTGCAGGACCCGTTCGTACGGCACGCTCACACGCTGGATGGAGCGGGCGTGCCCCGTCTTCTCGTCCACGTCCACCACCGCGCCCTGCAGCGTCAGCTCCTCGTCGGCCGGCTGCAGC
>DASVVI010000528.1:0-4434 GCA_036386635.1 Longimicrobium sp. | reverse complement strand
CATACCACCAGCCGGTCGGGAAGTCCTGCGCCTCGTCGACAACGAGCGCGTTGTAGCGCACATCGGCCCCGTCCGTCTCGAGAGCGAGAACTGCCTGCTCAAGCAGATCCGGCACCTCATTGTCCCAGAAGTTCTCCGTCTGCGGCCCTCCGTTGGCTGTCCGGAAGGGAATCCGCGCCTGCGCGGCAAGTTGCGATGCCAAAGCGTGGAAGTTCCGGATGACGAGGAGGTGCCGGAACTCCACTGTTGAGGGATCGCTTTCGACCTGGTGCCGGAGCCAGGCCGCGAGTTCCCTGTTGTAGCATACCATGAGGGTCCGTTTGCCCGCGCGTGCGAACGAAAGCGCGCGCTGCAGGGCAAGAAAGGTCTTGCCTGAGCCCGCCACCCCCTCCACCACGACTCGGTCCTGCGCGTATAGCCCCTCGAATACCTGCGCTTGATGTTCGGTGAGTTCGAGCAATCGTTGCGTGGCGCCGTCGATGTCCGCGCCCACGGGCTTGAACATCCCGAATTGCGGCATCAAGCAGTCCTCGACCAGCATTCGGTAATGATCCGAACGTAGCACGCGCGGCTCCGTCGTCCAAGCTCGGTAGGCTGTCTCGATCGCCTGCTCAAGGTACGGCAGGTGTCGGCGCGAGATCACGATGGTGGGATCTGCGTTCGGTGGGGTGTGGCCCTCATAGTCGACGTGTGGGAATACCGCGGCGTAGCCGTACGTAAGTGCGTCCTTCCGAATTCGCCCACCAGAGCGCTCCCGCGCGATGTCCAGCAGCGCGTGGACGTTCCTGCGGGCTTGGACGAAGGGATCCTTGAACTCCTCCAGCCCGTTTCTCGTCTGCCGGTACCAGCGCTTCCCGTCGTGGCGAATCGACTCACCCCCCTTGACCTCTAAGACGAGCATGCCCTTCTCCGGGTGAAGGACTACGAAATCCGCCTCGCCCTCCGCCAGCGCACCATTGTCCCGCCACGGCCGCAACCACGGGTAAGAGTGCAGTACCAAATGGTCGTCGGAGAGTTGATCGCGGAGTGCCCGGTAGACGGGCTCCTCCGAACCGTGTTCGACCGTCGCGGGGTCGATGTCAGGGATCATCCGCGCCATCAGGCGCTCCCGATCTTCTGGATCATATTACCCGTCAGCACGCCGTAGGCACGTCCGACCACACGCACATGCTCACGCAGTGCAGTTTCCGACCGTGGGGCAGTATGGGAAAAGTAGAGGATGTGGACCTTGCCCCCACGCAGGCTCGCACGGCCGAAGGTCCAGTGCTCACGCGTGGCGTTGAAGGCACCGTTGATGCTCACCAGCAGGCGCGGCGCTTCGTCGTTCGCCGAGGCGGCGGCCTCCCCTGCACCGACTTCTTGAAAAACTACCCAGGTGTCCTGCGCAAAGTGGCCCCCAGGCATGCGTTCCAGGGTAGCTCGAGAGAGGCGCGCGATGAACGAGCCCGCCGGCGCGTCGAGCGCCACCCGCGCCACCGGCTCAGGCATCACTCCCCCAGGCCGGATCTCGTCGAGGTCGTAGACCGGCAAGCCGCTCTCGGACTGGATCAGGGACGGCGGGAGGCGCGTCTCCGGCGCCGCACCGCGCACCGCACCAGTCGCCTCCTTTACTGCAGCAGGCAGAGCTCGATCCACCCGTAGTGCATCAACGACAACCCCGCTTTCGATCTTGGCGGCACGCCCTGCCTGCGAGCCGGGCTCTCCAGGGGTCAGTGGATGGCCCAAAGTGACCACACGGCCTCCCAGCGCCGGGAGGCGCAGCAGTCCGCGCTCCTCAACCACGTCGTGGCCTGCCTCAGCCAAGTCACGGCTCAGAGCGAGAAGCAGGCGTGCCTCCTCGTCAGGCGCGAGCGTGGGGGACTCGCCCGCGGTCACGTGTCGTAGGAAGGCGGCGCCGATGTGTCGGTGGAAGTAGGCGTGATCCCACTTGTTTTTGTAGCTGCGGAGGCACTCGTAGCAGGAATGCGTGCACGTGCAGGCCTCCAGACGGTGGAGCGCAGCTGCAAGAAGTCGGGCTGGCTCTTTGACGGCGGCGCGAACGAAACCGGCTCCGCCGGGCGTGAGGTCGTAGAGGTACACCTCAACCTGTCGTCCCGTACTGCCCCCGCTCGTCATCGCAACCCGGAACTCGGCCCCGATCTCCGTCTCCTCAATGTCGAGCATCTTGGCCGCCGCAGAGGCGATCGCTTCCGCCACGGTGGTGAGCGCAATTCGGGCAACCACGGACCCCGGAGGGAGCACCACCGAGCCGCTCAACTGAAAGCGGATCAGTGCTATGTCCGTCGCGAACTCGTTGCCGAAGACGATGATCTTTGGAGCACCGGTGCACGTCGGCTTGTGCGGGTAGTAATCGGGGTGGGGACGCAGGTGTCCTCCGCCCATCAGGCTGCCGCCGGACCACCCGTTGGGTTCCGTCCGCCCACATTGCGGGCAGTGTAGGAAGCCCGGCCTATGCTGGTCCAGGGAGCCGACGTTCGTAAGCACCAGATGCTGCTTCTCCGCCCAGATCTCATACCCAGAACCGACCGGTGTTGCGGACGCGTGCATTGCCGGTCCTACGTCGGTGAAAGGTGCGCTCAGCTTCGCCCGGGTCGGGCGGGTCGGCGTCGGGCTGTCCTCAAGCGCGAGCTCTGCGGGGAGGTCGACAGGGTGCGCGAAGCCCGGAGGGCGCATCCAGCGCGTGCCGACTCCGAGTGAGGCCTTCCCACCGCACGCGGGGCAGTCCAGAACCTGTCCCACGTAGTGCTCGCCGCCCTGGGGCTCCACCTTCGCGTAGCCGCACCGGTCGCACTCGAAGTAGATCTGGGCGGCAAGGTAGGCTTGCCAGCACTCCCGCCGCTTGAAAGGCGTATATACGGCAAACGAGTAGTGGCGCTCCCCGTTCACCCAGACTTCACGGCCGGGGGCGTAGGAGGAGAGTGCCTGGTTCAACCCCAGCTGGGGCGAATAGCGCAGGACAGCGCGGCGCTCGGTGCTCGCCCCTCTATCGAAGACATGGAAGGTGACCACGTCGGTTGGGAAGGCGTAGCGAGGAAGCACCCCACGGTCGAAGAGGCGGTCCAGGAGCTTGGCCGGATCCGTGGCTTGGTCGGATGCCTCCTCAATGTGATCTCCACCTGCGTGTTTGGGCGCGGCGGGGGCATCCTGGATCGCGTCAAAGTCGATCGCGTCACCCCAGTCGAGTGAAATCGCCGCCTCGGCCCGCGCATTCGGACCCGCCTCAACCAGCACCTCCTCTGGCGCGGAGGCGAGCGGCCCGGCAGCCTCCACCGGATTAGCCGGTCCCGCGCCGGCCTCACGCAGGGCGAGGAGCAGTGCGCCAGGCAAGGCCTCGATAATGTCACAATCTGCGGTCCGAGCCTCAACCGGCACCACCTGCTCAAGGGCCGCGAGAACTGAGTCGCGGTTCGCGGCAAGCCACGCCTCGAGACCGGCATAGGAGAACTCCCCCGAAGTGCCACGCCGAAAGCCCGAAAGGGTCCCGAGGCTCTCGAAGACGTTGGCACTCGTTGTCCCGCTGTCGTCGAAGTCCGGCACCGCCGTCTGCTGGTACATGCTCATCAAGAGCGCGAAGCAGTGGCGGCGGACGATCTCCTCGTTGTCCAGATTGAGGGTGGGGTCTGGTACCGGCCCGCTCACCATCCCAGCGGGGTCACGGAAGAATTGCTGGTCGTGGCTGTCGGCGCCGCAGTAAGTAATCACGGTTGAAAGCGCGGATCCGCGGCGTCCGGCGCGGCCAGCCCGCTGCTGGTAGTTCGCACGGCCGGGCGGAACGTTGCGCAACGCCACGGCAGTGAGGCTCCCAATG
The DNA here is from genome assembly GCA_036386635.1 of Longimicrobium sp. Classification (GTDB taxonomy): domain Bacteria; phylum Gemmatimonadota; class Gemmatimonadetes; order Longimicrobiales; family Longimicrobiaceae; genus Longimicrobium. The sequence continues at coordinate 626 of DASVVI010000528.1, read as the reverse complement.
TCGATGCCCACCTCCATGGTGGTGGTACAGGAGAGCACGTCAATCGGACCGTCGCGTCGCCCTTCCGGCCCTTCGACGTCCAGATCTTGGAACCGCAGTTCATGCCACTCGGCCCGTGCCACGGCGCCGGCGCTGCTGCTGTCGTTGAGCGCGGCCGAATGTTCGGCCGCCACGTACGGGTGGGGCGCATACCCCGCATCATCGCGAAGCCGCTCGGGTCCCCGCCGGAAGTGTCCCTTTCTCGAGCGGAAAACGACATCGTTCTCCGGATCCAATGGACGGGTCGAGCCTGGGCACTGGCGATTCCTGTGGCGCACGAGACACCGTTCCCCAGCGATAGGGTTTGCAGCCTGAGCCGTGGTGCATTGATCGCAACGCCGCCACTCTATGTCTTCTGTGGCGATTTGCAGCTTACTCGCACGCACGATGAATCCGTTCGCCGTCGTATCCCTGGCGAACACTTGGCTCACGAACTGAATCCACGGCTTTTCGGCGCCATTTAGGTGCGCGCTGAACCACTTACTGCCAACCAGTTCCTTTACCAGAGGCGAAAATGCCGCGTTGACACGTCGGATCCGCGCGCCCTCGTCGGAATCCAGCCACTCGCTCGGGGTCGTGGGCAGGAA
>DASVVI010000527.1:0-3856 GCA_036386635.1 Longimicrobium sp. | reverse complement strand
CACGTTGCCGTGCTATCCGAGTGAGTTGCTCGAGAACGGCATGCAGCTTGGTAAGCTGCTCCGGGAGAAAAGGCGCAAGCGCCAGGTGCAGCTAACCTGCTTCCAGAGAAACTGTTAGGGGGCAAAGTTAGCGCTTATGGGATGAATCTCCCGGCTGGAACGACGCGAAGCCGGCTGAAGCCGGCTCGTGAGCGGAGATTGGACGCTGAGTCCGCGCAGGCGGACTTTGCGCTGTTCCAGCGGCGAATTCATTCGCTCCTGGATCGACGCGGAGATTGAACGGATTGGCCTTGAAATTCCCCCCTCTGGATCGCACATGAGCGAGCTCGACAGGAGTATCGTCAAGATCGGAACGCTCGCGCTGATAGTGTGCGCGGTGGGGGTGGTGCGTGCGGAGGGTCCGGTGCGCAAGGGCGGGCCAGCTCCGCTCCACGTCGTGCTGCGCCGCCCGCCGCCGTGCGTGACGGCGGACAGGATGGCGCAGAAGACGCGCGCCCCGGTCGCTCCCATGCCGGCGCACAAGGGCGACGACCGCATCGTCTCCATCCCCAACGTGTGCGGGCCGGTGCCGAGCAAGGACGATGCGGCGGCGGCACTCAAACGCCTCCGCGCGGACCTCGAGCGCATCCAGCTGCTGAAAGAGGCCGCCGTCCGGTCGCCGCGGCGGTGAGCGAGCTGCGCTCTCGCTTCGGCGAGATCGACATCTACCTCTTCGACCAGCTCCTCAAAGGCCGCTTCGACGGCGCGCGTACCGTGCTCGATGCGGGATGCGGCGTCGGGCGCAACCTCGTCTACTTCCTCCAGAACGGCTTCGACGTCTTCGGCACCGACCGCGACCCGGACGCCATCGCGCGCGTGCGGCGGCTGGCGGGGCGGCTCGCTCCGCACCCCCCTGCCGACCGCTTCCAGCACGCCGCCGTCGAGGCGATGCCCTTTGGCGATTACACGATGGACGCGGTGCTCAGCAGCGCCGTCCTCCACTTCGCCGACGACGAGGCGCACTTCGCGGCCATGCTGGACGAAATGTGGAGGGTGCTGCGGCCCGGCGGCCTCTTCTTCGCGCGGCTCGCGTCGAGCATCGGGATGGAGGACCGCGTGGAGCCGCTCCAGGGGCGCCGCCATAGGCTTCCCGACGGCTCGGAGCGCTTCCTGGTGGACGCCCCCTATCTCGCGCATCACGTCGGCCGGCTCGGCGCCCTCTCGCTGGATCCGCTCAAGACCACCATCGTCCAGGATCTGCGCGCCATGACCACGTGGTGTCTGCGAAAGCCGGGCTAGAACTGCGGGCTCACACCTTCTGTGGCCTCTGTGTGATGCTTTTCGCGGTTCGGCGGGGTTTGTGCAGTCTGGGCGGGCGGAGGCGGGTGAACGGACGGAGAAGAGGACGATGTCGCGAGCGTTCGTGAAGGAAGACGAGGGGGATGCGGTACCGGGGCGCTTCATGCTGCCGCCGCGGGACGACCCGGGGTTCGACGCGGCGGCGGCGCGGGCGCTGGTGGAGGCGGCGCGCGACGCCAACACGCCCAGCGCCGAGGCCGCCACGGGGTACCGCTGGGGTGAGCCGAAGCTGCACCGCCACGTCCGCCGCCTGCTGCGCGAGGCCGAGGCGCTCCCCGAAGAGGAGCAGGACGTGCGCTACGTGCGGGTGGCGCGGCGATTCCTGGGGCCCGCGTCTTAGCGGCTAGCGGGCGTCCAGGGCGCGCAGGTGCTCGATCCCTTCGGGGAGGATGTGGACGCGGGGGCCGTGCGGAGGCTCCAGCCGGCCGCCGCCGCCACGCTGGATCAGCCCCGCCGCACGAAGCTCGTCGATGATGGCGAGCGCCACCTCGTACGGCAGCCCCAGCTCGTCGCCGATGATCCCCACCGGCACCCAGCGGTGGGGATCCTCCTGCGACACGTCGGCGATGCGCCGCAGGAAAGCGTTGCGCCGCAGCTCGGATACCGCGCTCTGCACGTCGGTCCCCTCGGCCATCTCCGACATTTTGCCGCTCCCCGGTGGATGTTTGGAAACCATCCCGAGTGGGCAATCCGTGTGCCCCGGAGTGCGCCCGCGCGCACCCGGCGTGAACCGTGCGGAGGAAGACGGCGCGAGGAGCCACGGCGGCCCGCGAGGAATCCACCTGTAACGGAACGATGCGGTACCACGACATTCCAGGCGGCGGCCCGTGCCGATGAAAACGCCCACCACCCCTCGCTCGCCCGAGACCGACGAGCTGCTGCGCACCCTGCAGCAGCGCGAGGAGTGGTTTCGCGCGGTATTCGAGGGCTCCGCCATGGGGATCGCCGTGGTGGACATGAAGGGGCGCTTCATCGACGCGAACGCCGCCTTCCTGCGCATGGTGGGGCGTACCTCGGAGGAGATGAAGGAGCTCCCCTTCGCTTCGCTCGACCACGAGGACGACCAGGAGCGCGACAGCCGCCTCTTCCGCCGGCTGGTGGCGGGGGAGCTGGCGCACTACCAGCTCGAGAAGCGCTACGTCCGAAAGGATGGCACCGAGCTGACCGTGCGCCTGACCGCATCGGTGGTGCGCGACGCGGACGGGAAGCCGCGCTTCTGCGTGGCGATGGTGGACGACGTCACCCAGCGCACCCGCGCCGAGGCGGAGCGCGAGCTGCTGGAGGAGCGCCTCCGCCACCTGGCGCTCCACGACCCGCTCACCGGCCTCCCCAACCGCGTGCTGCTGGCGGAGCGCATGCACGAGGCGTCCGGCGCGCCGGAGGGGGAGCAGCCGGGGAAATGCGCGGTGCTCTTTCTGGACCTGGACCGCTTCAAGAACGTCAACGACTCGCTGGGCCACGGCGCCGGCGACGAGCTGCTGCGCCAGGTCTCCGCCCGCCTGGCCGCCTGCGCGCGCCCCGGCGACACGGTGGCGCGCTTCGGCGGCGACGAGTTCATCCTCTTCCTACCCCGCGTGTCTGGCAAAGAGGAGGCGCTCACGGTGGCGGGACAGGTGCGCGACGTTCTCGCCGCGCCGCTGGAGCTGGGGAGCTACCGTACGTACACGTCGGCCAGCATCGGCGTGGCGCTGGGGGATTGCCCGGGGGAGTCGCCGGACGAGCTGCTGCGGAACGCGGACATGGCGATGTACCACGCCAAGGCGGGGACCAGCGGCACCCATCTGGCCGTCTTCGACGCGTCGATGCACCGCGCCGTCGTCGAGCGCCTGCGCCTGGAGACGGACCTGCGCGCCGCGCTGGAGCGTGGGGAGCTGCGCCTCTACTTCCAGCCCATCGTGTCGCTGGACACCGGTGCCGTGGTCGGCGCGGAGGCTCTCGCGCGGTGGGAACATCCGGTGCACGGCCCGGTGCCGCCCGACCGCTTCATCCTGCTTGCCGAGGACACGGGGCTGATCGGCGCGCTGGGCGCGTGGGTGCTGGACGAGGCCGCGCGGCAGATCGCGTGGTGGCGCGCCGAGCTTCCCGAGGCCGCGGAGCTGGAGGTGAGCGTCAACCTCTCCGCTCGCCAGCTGCGCGAGCCCGGGCTGGTGGATGCCGTCGCCGCCACCCTTCGCGATCACCACCTTCCGCCCGGCGCCCTCAAGCTGGAGCTCACCGAGAGCTCGCTGGTGCAGGACCCCGCCGCCGCCGCCGTCGTGCTCCGCGCGCTCAAAAAGCGCGACGTGCAGGTGTACCTGGACGATTTCGGCACGGGCTACTCGTCGCTCAGCTCGCTCCACCGCCTCCCGCTGGACGCGCTCAAGATCGACCGCTCCTTCGTGGCGGGCCTCGACGGCGGCAGCACCGGCGCGCACAAGGGCGCCGAGATCGTGCGCACCATCGTCGCGCTCGCCCGCAGCCTGGGCGTGCGCGTGGTGGCCGAGGGCGTCGAGACCCGCGAGCAGCTCGCCGCCCTGCA
>DASVVI010000526.1:0-2299 GCA_036386635.1 Longimicrobium sp. | reverse complement strand
TCGAACCCGCCGCTCGGAGCTTCTGCCGAGCGCGATCCCACTCGGGGTAGCCCTGATCACCTGTCAGGGGGTTCTCTTAGATTCCGCGCATGCTCAAACCCCTCAACTGTTTTGCGCTGGTGGCCCTGGCGGTCTCGCTCGCGCCCGCGTGTTCCCCCACGGAAGTGCCCCTGGAGAACGAGTACTCGGAGGAGCGCCAGCCGCTGAGCGTCCAGACCGGCTCACTGAATGTGGCTCGGACCGGCTTCGCCCTCACCTTGCTCCAGGACGGAAAGGTGCTCGTGACCGGCGGGTACGGTCTTTGGAACAGCACGCACGGCAATCTCTCCGTCGTCGAGCGCTATGACCCCGCGACGGGGGTGTTCACCCTCGTCTCCAGCCTGGCGACCGGCCGCAGCTCGCACACGGCCACACGGCTGCCGGATGGCCGGGTGCTCGTCATCGGCGGTTACATGGGCAGCCCTTCTTCCGCCGTGACGAATACGGTGGAGATCTACAATCCGGCCACGGGTACCTGGTCGAACGGAGCTCCCTCGGCGGTTCCCCACGCGCGGCACACCGCGACGCTGCTGCCGGATGGCCGGGTGCTCGTCGTCGCCGGCGCGAGAGAACTGACGGCGACCACTTATGGGTCGAATTTCTGCGAACTCTACAACCCTACGACGAACACCTGGTCGTGGTGCTCCTCGTTGCCGCAAGTTCGCCTCGGTCACACCGCGACGCTCCTTCCCAGCGGCAAGGTGCTGGTGGCTGGAGGGGCGGATTACGACGGCGGCTCGACCACCACCCACGCGGTGGAGTTCGATCCCTCGACCAACACCTGGACCACGCGGACGAGCCCGTTCGCCGGCCGGATCAGGCACCAGGCGTTCCTCCTGGGAAGCGGTTCGGTACTGTTGGTCGGCGGGAACCCGGTCGGAGCGGGGACCTTCAACATGGCAGAGCTGTACGACCCGGCCACGAGCACCTGGTCCGCGACGCCGGCGACCGGTGGGCGCTCCGATGCGGTAGGGGCCGTGCTTGCCGACGGCCGCGTCCTGGTTGCCGGTGGGTATTACGCCGGGACCCTGTCCTCGTCGGCGCTCTATGATTTCTCGACTGGCGCCTGGAGCGCCGGTGACTCCTTGCTCGTCGGCCGGCACATGGCGCAGGCGGTCCGATTGAACGACGGCCGCGTGTTGATCGCCAGCGGCAACAACTCGAGCGGCTCGCGCACCACGCACGCCGAGCTGTTCTCGGCTTGTACTCCCTCGGTGACCTGCGCCTCGGAGGGGAAGAACTGCGGCGCGATCCCTGATGGCTGTGGCGGCACCCTGGATTGCGGAACCTGCGGCATCGGACAGATCTGTGAAGCCAACATCTGCGTGAGCTGCGTGCCCACCACCTGCGCGGCGCAGGGCAAGAACTGCGGCACCCTCTCTGACGGCTGCGGCGGCACGCTCGAGTGTGGCACCTGCAGCTTGAATGACGTGTGCAGCGCGAACGTCTGCGTGAGCTGCGTGCCCACCACCTGCGCGGCGCAGGGCAGGACCTGCGGCACCTTCACTGACGGCTGCGGCGGTACGCTCTCCTGCGGAACCTGCGCGGTGGGCAGCACCTGCAGCGCCGCGGGCGTCTGCGTCGACTCCACGCCCCCCACCGTCTCCCTCACCGCGCCGGCCGCGGGCGCCACCTTGAGCGGGACGGTCACCCTGACGGCCACCGCGAGCGACAACGTGGGCGTCACCCGCGTCGACTTCTACGTGGGCAGCTCGCTGCTCGGCAGCGACACCACCTCGCCCTACCAGTTCGCCTGGAACACCACCAGCCGGGCCAACGGCGCCGCCACCCTCCAGAGCCGGGCCTATGATGCCGCGGGCAACGCGACCACCAGCTCCACCGTGAATGTGACGGTCTCGAACACGGCTCCGCCGGGCGGCGGTACACTGCCGTACAGCGCGAGCAACACCAACAGCGCCCAGATGAACACCGTCAACCAGACCCTCACGCTGACCGCGGGCAAGACCCTCACTCTGGGCACCTGTGGCGTCACCGGGTCGTCGTTCTCCGGGGACACCTACCTGCGCCTCTACGGCCCGAGCGGCGCGCAGGTGGCCGGCAATGATGACGCCTGCGGTGGCGTGGGCTCGAACTTCACCTACACCGTGCCATCGAGTGGTGGCGGCACCTATCAGCTCCGCGCTGGCTGCTACTCGAGCGGGAGCTGCAGCGGCACCGTGGCCTGGACCCTCCAGTAACCGCTGACGTACGGCTCCGCGACGCCCGTGCTGCCCTGGCCTGACGAGGCCGCGGCAGCCGG
>DASVVI010000525.1:0-14029 GCA_036386635.1 Longimicrobium sp. | reverse complement strand
CACGTTGCCGTGCTATCCGAGTGAGTTGCTCGAGAACGGCATGCAGCTTGGTAAGCTGCTCCGGGAGAAAAGGCGCAAGCGCCAGGTGCAGCTAACCTGCTTCCAGAGAAACTGTTAGGGGGCAAAGTTAGCGCTTATGGGGCTTCAGCCCCCGGCGATGCGGCGCACCAATCTCGCCCCCCGAAACCTGCGCAGGCAGGTTTCCCGCGTTTGTTGCAGCGGTTTCAACCGCCGGGTCCCACCCAGCCTGTTGCCACCCGCCCCCGCCCGAACGATGTTGCAGCGCAGGCACCCGTCCCCATCCGCAAACGGGCACCCCGTCTCGAAGATACCCCGATGAACATGCGCTCCATCCTCCCCGCCCTCTGCGCCACGCTCGCGCTGATGCCGCCGGCGCACGCGCAGGCCCCCGCGGATCCGCAGCGGCTCGCGAAGCTGAGCGCGGCGTTTCCTGAGATCGACCGGATGATGAAGGGGTTCGCGGAGCGGCAGCACGTGCCTGGGATCGCGTACGGCATCGTGGTGGACGGGCGCGTGGTGCACGTGGGGACGGCGGGACTCCGGGACGTCGCCGCGCGCGCGCCGGTGGATTCGGGCACGGTGTTCCGCATCGCGTCGATGACGAAGAGCTTCACCGCGGCCGCCATCCTCCAGCTGCGCGACGAGGGGAAGCTGTCGCTGGACGACCCGGCGGAGCGCTACGTCCCCGAGCTGGCCGCGCTGCGCCCCGCCGCCAGCGACGCGCCAAAGATCACCATCCGCCACCTGCTGACGCACTCCGCCGGCTTCCCCGAGGACAATCCGTGGGGCGACCAGCAGCTCGCCGCCACCGACGCGGAGATGTCGCGGATGATGCGCGAGGGGATCCCCTTCTCCACGTCGCCGGGCACCGCGTACGAGTACTCCAACTACGGCTTCGCCATCCTGGGCCGCATCATCGCCAACGTCTCCGGGATCCCGTACGCGCGCTACGTGCGCGAAAAGGTGCTGCGCCCGCTCGGAATGAACGCCACGACGCTGGAAGCCGCCGACGTCCCGGCGCAGCGGCTGGCGCACGGGTACCGCAGGCAGGACGAACAGTGGCTGGAGGAGAAGCAGCTCCCCGACGGCGCGTTCGGGCCGATGGGCGGGATGCTCACCTCGGTCAGCGACCTCGGGCGCTGGGTCGGCTTCATGCTCGATGCCTGGCCCGCGCGCGACGGCCCGGACGCGGGCCCGCTGCGCCGCTCCTCGCGCCGCGAGATGCAGCAGGTGGCGCGATACAGCGGCGCGTCCGCCGTGCGCGACACGTCGGGGCGGGTGATCCTGAGCGCGGGCGGCTACGGCTACGGGCTGGGGGTGCGGCAGACGTGCCTCTTTCGCATCTCGGTGTCGCACAGCGGTGGCCTTCCCGGGTTCGGGTCGCTCATGCGCTGGCTCCCGGAGCACGGCGTCGGCATCGTGGCGATGGGGAACCTCACGTACACGCCATGGGGCGGCGCCTTCGAGCAGGCGCTGGAGATGCTGTCGAAGACGGGCGGCCTCACCGCGCGCATGCCGCAGCCCGCACCCGTGCTGCTGGAGCGCCGCGAAGAGGTGTCGCGGCTCGTGGCGCGCTGGGACGACGCCCTGGCCGACCGCGTCGCCGCCATGAACCTGTACCTGGACGAATCCAAGGAGCGCCGCCGCGCCGCCATCGACCGACTGCGCACCGCCGCCGGTGGCGAGTGCCGCAACGAGGGCCCCTTCGTCGCAGAGAACGCCCTGCGCGGCCGCTGGCGCATGAGGTGCGCAACCGGCGACCTGCGCGTCTCCATCACCCTCGCCCCATCCGAGCCGGCAAAGGTCCAGTTCCTGGAGGTTCGCCCGATGGCGCGAGAGGAGAGCCTGGAAGCGGCCCCGGTCTGCCGTTGAGCCGGTACATCCGCGGTGTGCGGTGGCTACCAGAGCACCCCTTCCTCTCTACCATTGCAAGCTCGCAGGCGGTTGCCCACATATGGGCATTGACCACGTACGTGCGGCGCCGTTATCGTGGACCGGAGTGAGGCGACCTGATCATGGAGGGATGAGATGGCGGCGCAGAATGATGGTATGAACACACTGGGGTTCCGGCCTCGCAAAGGGTACGTCCACCCGGATGCGCGCGGACGGCTCACGCTTGGCTCGGCAGCACGGGACGCGGACTACCGCGTGCTCGTCAACGACAAGGGCCAGATACTCCTCGACCCCGTCGTCGCGATTCCAGCGAGCGAGGGGTGGCTGTGGGAGAGCCCAGCGCTACGCGCGTCGATGGAGCGCGCGCTCAAGCAGGCGGAGGAGGGTCAATTCGAGGACTTGGGATCGTTCGCGCAGTATGCGGACGACGAAGAGTAGCCCATGCCGTTCCGGCTCACCTTCACCCCGGAGGCGGCGGCGGTGCTTCGCCAGCTCGCTTCGGAAAACTCACCGAAGCTGAAAAAGGTGAGAAAGGCGCTCGGGCTGCTGGAAACCAACCCGCGTCACCCCGGCCTCTCGACCCACGAATTCACCTCGCTTACCGGTCCGGCCGGGGAAAAGGTCTTCGAGGCGTACGTCGAGAACCGTACTCCGGGCGCATGGCGGGTGTTCTGGTACTACGGACCCGAGCCCGGGATGATCCGCATCCTCAACATCACGCCGCATCCATAGCGCTGGTGGGCGTCGTCACGCCGGCCGTTCAGGGCGTCCGGCGTCTTCGGATTGTAAGCGGGGCAGACAACCCATGCCTGGAGTCATCATGCACCTCACCACCCGCGCCGCGCTGGCGGCGATCGCGCTCTGGACGATTCACGCCGCGCCGTCTGCCGCGCAGCAGGGCGGGTCGCCGGCGGGCAAGGCACTATCGGAATACGAGGCGCCGGTCAAGGTGGGCGAGTACGTGCGCGGCGAGCGGCACGACTACAAGGATCCCACGTACGGGGTGGGGTACCAGTACGCACCCACGCAGACGTCCGACTCCAGCTACGCGACGGTCTACATCTACCAGCCCGTCCATGCGGATTCGGCGTGGGACACCGACCGGGTGATCGCGGAGCAGCTCCAGGAGTTCGGACAGACGCTGCAGTACCAGCGTGCGCGCGGCGTGTACGAGAGCTACGAGATCGCGCACGAGGGTGCCGACACGATCCGCGCGGGCACCCATGTGCTCCCCGGCTTCCGCGTGCGCTACACGTACAGGGCGCGGGGAGGGGGAGTCGCGGTGTCGTTCTACAACGTGTACGCCGCGGGCCGGACGCTCGTAAAGGTGCGGGGCACTGTGCCCGAGTCGCAGGTCCGCAAGAGCGGGCTGGAGGCGTTCGCTCGGGCGGTGGTGGCGGAGATCGTCCAGACCAACTCGTCCGCTCCTCCTACGACACCCTGACCCCGCCGCGACTGAGTATGACTCGACTCGTCTTCCTGCTCGCCCTGCTCTTCGCCGCGCCGCTGCAGGCGCAGGGGCGCACCGACGCCGCGCTCGAGGCGAAGCTGCGGAACGTGGTGCGCGGCTTCCGCGGCGAGGTGGGGATCTACGCGCGCAACCTGCGCACGGGCGCCACCGTGGCCATCGATGCGGACACGGTCTTCCCCACCGCGAGCATGATCAAGGTGCCCATCCTCCTCACGCTCTACGACCGGGTGGCGCAGGGGAAGATGGACCTGGAGGCGAGGGTGCCGCGCCCGGACACGCTCAACTACCGGTACGTGGAGAGCACCGACGTGGTCGGGTACATGGCGCCGGGCGACACGCTTCCGCTGCGCGAGCTGGCGTTCCTGATGCTGACCGTGAGCGACAACGTGGCGAGCCTCTGGATCCAGGCTGAGGTGGGCGGGGGCGCGCCGGTCAACGAGTGGCTGGCGGCGCACGGTTTCCGCCACACGCGCGTAAACTCGCGCACGCCGGGGCGTGAGGAGGCGCGTTCGAAGTACGGCTGGGGCCAGACCACGCCGCGCGAGATCGCCGAAGCGCTGGTGATGATCCGCGAGGGGCGCGCGGTGAGCCCGGCCGCGTCGGAAGACATGTACCGCATGCTGACAAACAGCTACTGGAAGGGCGAAGCGCTCTCGCAGATCCCGCCCACCGTGCAGGCGGCGTCGAAGCAGGGCTTCGTGGACCGCTCCCGATCCGAGGTGCTGCTGGTGAACGCGCCGTCGGGGGACTACGTGCTGGCCGTCATCACCAAGAACCAGGCGGACACCGGCTACCAGGAGGGGAACGAGGGCTCGCGCCTGCTGCGCGCCGTATCGCGCACGGTATACCAGCACTTCAACCCGCGCGACCCCTGGCGCCCGCTGCGCTGAGGCCGCCTTCCGCCAGAGGGGGCGCCGCGGTATTATCGGGTTCGGAAGATGACGCACCCGCCCCAGCTACACGAGACTCGATGACCTCAGCACCGAAGCCGGAGTGGGAGCAGGCCTGCGACGCGGTCTTCCACGCGGTCCACGGGCAGCTGCGCAGCAAGGAGAAGCGGCCCGTCCTGCAGTCGTCCGAGGCGGCGGTCTGGCTCACCTGGCACGGCGCGGGAAAGCCGCCGCTCCAGTTCCGCATCGAAGAGCCGGAGTGGTGGAAGCCGCTCACCGAGGCGCACGCATCCGATCTGGCGGCGCGGCTGCTCGCGGGCCTTCGCGAGGAGCTGCGTCTTTACCAGGAGAAGTCCGGGGCCTGATGCGCCCGGCGGATTTCGAAGCGGGGCTGCCCACGTGAGGCGGCCCCGCTTCGCGCGACGGTTGTACGGCGGCGTGGACGGCTGCTACGTTGTCGCCCGGAGTGTGTAGCGTGAACCGGGTTCGCTGGAGATGCGCGTGAGGGAAGGCGCGGCGTTCGAATGCCGTTTCGAGGTGCGCTGGGACGACCTGGACGGCAACCGGCACGTCCGAAACACGGCGTTCAGCGAGTATGCCACGCACACGCGCTTCCGCCTGCTGGGCGCGCACGGCTTCACGCAGGCGCGGCTGGAGGCGCTGCGCTTCGGCCCCGTGATGATGCGCGAGGAGATCCGCTACCGCCGCGAGGTGCTCTTTGGCGACGAGGTGGTGGTGGACGTCCGCTGCGCCGGCCTCTCCGCGGACAGCTCGCACTGGCGCGTGCACCAGGACGTTCGCCGCTCCGACGGCCGCGAGGCGGCGGTGCTGACGATCCAGGGCGGGTGGCTGGACCTGGACGCCCGCAAGCTCGTCGCGCCCCCCGCCGAGCTCGCCGCCGTCCTCCTCTCCCTCCCGCGCACCCCCGACTTCGAGGAGCTTCCGTCGCTGATCCGGCGGCGGGGTGGGGGATCTGGGAGGTTGTCGGGCGAGTGAACTCGCTGCAACAACAGCACAAAGTCCGCCTTCGCGGACTCGCGGGCGAGATCTCAATTCGTCTTCGATGCCGGCGTCGCGAGCCCACTTCAGTGGGCTTCGCGTGGTTCCAGCCGGGGGATTCATCCCCCGGCGATCCGGCCGCCGGACCGGTGTCCGCGACCGGCGCCGACCTTGCCCCCGCAACCTGCGAAGGCAGGTTTCCCGCGGTTGTTGCAGCGGTTTCAACCGCCGGCAGCAGGGTTCAGCCTATCTAGCGGGCAACATCTTCCCCCACGCACCCCCCCCACCGCACCCAATGACACGCCTCCTCCGCCCTCTGCTCCCCTTCCTCCTCGCCCACGCGCTGCTGCTGTCCGCGTGCGCGGCGCCGGCCGGGCCGCGGGCGATCACCGCCGACAGCCCGCCGCTCGCGACCGATGCGGCGGGCGAAGCGTGGGTGGAGAGGACGCTCGCGGGGATGACGCTGCGGCAGCGGGTGGCGCAGCTCGTCTTCCCGTGGATCAGCGGCAAGTCGCCCGCGCAGGAGCCGGAGGAGACGGCGCGGATGCTGGAGTGGGTCGGACGCGGGGAGGTGGGCGGGCTGATCGTGTCCATCGGCGCGCCGGCGGAGATGGCGGCGAAGCTGCACGCGGCCCAGCGCGGCGCCCGCGTTCCGCTGCTGATCGTGAGCGACCTGGAGACCGGGCCGGGGATGCGGCTCACCCCCGGCGGCACCTCCATGCCCCCGGCGATGGCGTTCGGCGCGGCGGACGACGAGGCGCTGGCGCGCGAGGCGGGGCGGGTGACCGCGTCGGAAGGGCGCGCGGTGGGCATCCACCTGACCTTCGGGCCCGTGCTGGACGTCAACTCGAATCCCGACAACCCCATCATCAACGTGCGCTCCTTTGGCGAGCGGCCGGACCGGGTGGGGCGGCTCGCGTCGGCGTGGATCGAGGGGGCGCGGGCCGGGGGGCTGCTCACGGTAGGCAAGCACTTCCCCGGGCACGGCGACACGCAGGTGGACTCGCACGTGGGCCTCGCCGCCATCAGCGCGGACTCGGGGCGGCTGGCGCGCGTGGAGCTGGTGCCCTTCGTCGCGGCGACGGGCGCGGGGATGGACGGGATGCTCGTGGGCCACATCGCCATGCAGGGCATCGAGGGGCCGAACGCCGCGCCCGCCACGCTTTCCCCGCGCATCACCACCGGCCTGCTGAGGGGGCAGATGGGCTTCCGCGGCATCGTCTTCACCGATGCGCTCAACATGGGCGCGGTGACGCGCACGTACCCCGTCGCCGAGGCGAGCATCCTAGCGCTCCTGGCCGGCGCGGACGCGCTCCTCCAGCCGCCGGGCCACGAGGAGGTGATCGACTCCGTGGTCTCGGCGGTGCAGTCGGGGCGCATTCCCGCGGCACGGGTAGAGGAGGCGGCGCGGCGCATCCTGCGGGCGAAGGCGGCGGCGGGGCTGCATCGCGGCCGTACCGGTGGACCGGTCCCCGGCGCGGGCGTTGGATCGGCGGCGCACGCGGATGTGGCCCGGCGCGTCGCCGAGCGCTCCATCGTGCTCGTGCGCGATCGCAGAGGCGCGGTACCCATCCGCCGCGGCGCGCGCGTGCTCCACGTCACCTACGCGGGGCGCGCGCGGGCGGGGATGGCGCTGCAGCGCGGGCTGGTGGCGGGCGGGCTGACGGTGGAGCACGTGCAGGTGGGCCCCTCCACCCCGGAGGCCGTGTTCGACTCGCTGCGCACCCGCGCCGCATCCGCGGACGTGGTGGTAGCGAGCGCGGCCATCGCGCCGGTGCACAATCAGGCGCTGGGGCTGGGCGGTGGGTTCGCGGCGTGGGTGGAGGGGCTCTCCGCGGCTGGCCGGCCGGTGGTGGCGGTGTCGCTGGGGAGCCCCTACCTGCTGAGCGGCTTCCCCTCCGTACCCGCCTACCTCCTCGCCTGGGACACGACCGAGGCCTCCGAGGGCGCCGCCGCGCGCGCGCTTCTGGGGACGGGCGCCATCCACGGACGCCTGCCCGTGTCGCTGCCGCCGCACCACCGCGTGGGCGAGGGGCTCGATCGTGAGCCCTGAACCTATCGGGTCCGTCCGACCTCTAAGGCAGCCCCAGGACCCCGACTACGAGGCGCGCCTCCGCGCGAGCTTCCAGCGCCAGCAGGTGATGGCCACGCTCGGCGCGCGTCTCACGCGGGTCGCGCCCGGCGAGACGGACATCGAGCTTCCCTTTCGGAGCGACCTCACGCAGCAGAACGGCTTCCTCCATGCCGGCATCGTGACGACGATCCTGGACAGCGCGTGCGGGGGCGCCGCATTATCGCTGATGCCGGCGGAGGCGGAGGTGCTCAGCATCGAGTTCAAGACGAACCTGCTGGCGCCCGCACGCGGCGAGCTCCTGATCGCCCGCGCCCGCGTGGTGCGCGCCGGCCGCACCATCACCGTCTGCCATGCGGACGGCGTGATGGTGGATGGGGGACGCGAGGTGCACGTCGCCACCATGACCGCGACGATGATGACCGTCCTCGGCCGCGGCGTGGCGGGGTAGGATGCCCGCCGCCACCACCCAGACGCCAGGTGACGAACATGGTGCAGATTTCAGCCGCGACACCCGAAGATTACTTGCAGTCGCTGCCGGATGACCGCCGGGAGGTGGTGTCGGCGGTGCGCGACGTCATCGTGCGCAACCTGCCGGAGGGCTACAGGGAGACGGCGAGCGGTGGGATGATCACGTACTGCGTCCCGCTGGAGCGCTTCCCCAACACCTACAACAAGCAGCCGCTTGGCTACGTGGCGCTGGCGTCGCAAAAGAACCACATCGCGCTGTACATGATGGGGGCCTACGGCGATCCCGCGCACGCGAAGTGGATCGAGGAGGGGTTCGCGCGGGCCGGGAAGAAGCTGGACATGGGCAAGTCGTGCATCCGCTTCCGCAAGCTCGACGACCTGCCGCTGGACGTGATCGGCGAGGCCGTCGCGCGCATGCCGCCCGAGGAGCTCATGGCGCTGCACGATGCCGCACATCCGCCGAAGCCGAAGAAGCCCCGCTCCGCCTGAACGGGCCTCACACAGAGCCAAAGAGGCAACGGAGAGAAAAGCAGAAGGGGAACTCCGTGGCCTTTGGGTTCCCCTCCGCGTCTCTGTGTGATGCTTTTTTTGCGCTACTCCACGTGCTCGGGGGCGCGGATCCGGGCGGCGACGGTGGTGTGGTAGACGGGCTGCTGGCGCTCCATCATCACCTTGACCTTGCCCTCCCGGCGCATATCGCCGAGCACGCGGCCCAGCTCACCCTGCAGCGCGCTGGCGTGGCGCTTGGCGACGTCCTGCATCAGCGAGTCCTGGAGCTGCGCCAGCTCGGGCGGCAGACCCGGCTCGGCCGCGGGCGGCGCGAAGCGGATGTGCGAGATGTCCATCGTGGTGCCGTACTCGTGCGTGCTCACGCCGGCCGCCGCGTTGGAGTTGCGCTGGCGGAGGTCGGCCTGCGACTCGTCGGTGCGCAGCACGGAGGTCACCGTCAGGCGGAAGCGCGGGAGGCCCATCTCGTCCATGCGCGCCTGGAAGCGGCGCGACGCCTCCAGCAGCATCCCCCGCGCGGAGGGCGTGGAGAACGGCACGGAGTAGGTGAGGTCGCGGAGCACCCAGTAGCTCGTGGTGTCCTCCAGCTCCACGAGCCGCCCGGCGCTCCGCAGCCTCGCGATCTCCGCCTTCCTCGACGCGCGCACGCCGCCCGACTGCGCCACGACGAGCTGTGTGGCGTTCACGTCCTGGCGAAGCGCGGAGCGCTCCTCCCGCGTCAGCCCCCGAACCTTGCGCAGCGCCCGGTCCACCGAGTCCACCCGCGCCACGATGTGTGCGCGCTGCACGGACGCGTCGCTCGGCGCCACGACGGCGGCGAGCTCGGCCGGGGGAGCGGCCGGTGCCGGCCTCTCGACGCGTGCCGGCTCGGTCTCGGTGAGCCCCGCGTTCTCCACCTGTCCGCAGGCCCCCGCGACTCCCGCCGCCACCAGCAGCCCCACTCCGCTCCAGATTGCACGCATCTTACGCCCCGCTCGCTGTGTGTTTCCGCTTGCGGTGCGTATAGGCTAAAACCGTGCCGTGCAATCATGTACGGGATGTTCGAGCGTGACTTTTAGGCGCGGAGCCGGGAGGTGCGTTAGTGCGTTAGTGCGTGAGTGCGTTCGGATCGCGAAGCGTCCGATGTCATCCTGAGAGAGCCGCCGACGCGGGCATCGGCGGTGCATTCCGGCCTTACTGCGGCGAACGAAGGATCTAGCCGGCGAGGCACGAGGACAGCGGTCAACGACGAGTCCCTCGGTACGCGCAGTAGATCCTTCGCTCCGCGCCAGAGGGTGGAGAACGGGCGGGGCCGGTGCGGCGCGTCGCTCAGGATGACAAATGACCGCGCACTCACGCACTCACGCACTCACGCACTCACGCACTAACGCACTTTTTTTCACGCACTCTCCAGCGTCAGCGTGAACTCCGCCCCTTCCCCGGGCTTGCTGCGCACCGTCAGGTTGCCGCCCATGGCGCGGGCGAGGTCGCGGCTGATGGCGAGGCCCAGGCCGGTGCCCTCGTGGCCGCTGGTGAGGGAGCGGCCGAGCTGCACGAACGGCTCGAAGATGGCGGCGTGCTGGTCCGGCTCGATCCCCTCGCCCGTGTCGGTGACGGTGATGACGATGCGCGACGCCTCCGCGCCGCAGGTGACGGTGACGCTGCCGCCGGCGGGGGTGAACTTCACGGCGTTTCCCAGCAGGTTCAGCACGATCTGCTGGGCCTTGGCGCTGTCGGCCATCGCCACCAGCCGGTCTTCGCAGGGGACGCGGAGCAGCGCGACGCCCTTTCTCAGCGCCTGCGGCTCCACCATGGGGAGTACGGCATCGATGATCTCGCGCGCCGGCACGGGGGTGAGGTCGTACTCCACCTGGCCGGCCTCGATGCGGCTGTAGTTGAGCAGGTCGGTGATGATGCCCAGCAGGTGCTGCTGCGTGCGGCGGATGCGCTCCAGGTACTCCCGCTGCTGCGCCGTCAGCGCGCCCGCCACCCCCATCTCCATCAGCTCCGTGTAGCCGAGCGTGGCGTTGATGGGCGTGCGCAGCTCGTGCGACATCGCCGCCAGGAACTCGCTCCGCGTGCGGCTCGTCGCCTCCGCTTCCGCGATGCGCCGCTGGTCGGCCATCAGGCGCTCCTGGGCCGCCACGCGCTCGGTGAGGTCGCGCGTCACCTTGGCGAAGCCCACCAGCCTGCCTTCGTCGCCGAAGAGCGGCGCCACCAGGACGCTTGCCCAGAAGCGCGTGCCGTCCTTGCGCACGCGCCACCCCTCCTCCTCGAACTTCCCATCGCGCGCAGCGGTCTCCAGCTCCCACACCGGCTTGCCGCTTCCGCGCTCCTCCGGCGGGTAGAAGATGGAGAAGTGCAGCCCCATGGCCTCCTCGGGCGTGTACCCGTTGATGCGCTCGGCGCCCGCGTTCCAGCTTATGATGTGGCCGCGGGGGTCCAGCATGAAGATGGCGTAGTCGCGCACGCTCTGAACGAGAAGGCGGAATCGCTCCTCGCTCTGGCGCAGCAGCTCCTCGGACCGGCGGCGCTCGGTGAGGTCGCGCGTGACCTTGGCGAACCCCACCAGCGTCCCCGACTCGTCGCGCAGGGCGGTAATGACCACGTTGGCCCAGAAGCGCGTGCCGTCCTTGCGGAGGCGCCATCCCTCGTCCTCCACGCTCCCATCGCGAATCGCCGTCTCCAGCTCCCACTCCGGCTTCCGCGCCTCGATGTCCACCTGCGGATAGAAGTTGGAGAAGTGCCGGCCGATGATCTCGTGCGGAAGGTACCCCTTGAGCCGCTGGGCGCCCGCGTTCCAGCTCAGGACGTGCCCCCCCGCGTCCAGCGCGAAGATGGCGTAGTCGCGGACGCTGTCCACCAGCAGCCGGTAGAGCCCGGCGCCCTCGGCCACGGCGGCGCCGCCCGCGTACGCCGCGGCGGCGCTCTCGGCCAGCGAGGGGGCGGCGCCCTGCCAGGCGTCGTCCCCGTGCCCCGGAGGGTCGGACGAATTCATCTTGCGGCCTCCGTCGGTCTCCGCGCAGCGGTTCAGCGATCCCCAGGCGAGAGCTTCACTGCTCAAACCATTCCACGCCGCTATGTCTCGGGTTTGTGCAAGGAGCGTTCAGCGCGCCTCGGGCCGCACATGCCGCTCGAACCACTCCACGATTCTCAGCATGTGGTCCACGCGGTGCGCGGGCTCGCCGGAGCGGGTGAGCTCGTGGCCCTCGCGCGGGTAGCGCACGAACTCCACCGGCCGGCCGAGCACGGTGAGCGCGCGGTAGAACGCCTCCGCGCCGGCGATGGTGGTGCGGTAGTCCTGCTCGCCGTGCAGCATCAGGAGCGGCGTGCGCACGTTGGCCACGTGCGTCAGCGGTGACTGCTCGCGGGCGATGTCGGCCTGCTCCCACGGGCGCCCGCCGAACTCGCCCTCGAAGAGCCGCCAGGTGTTGGACGCGCCCCACCAGATCGACAGGTCGTACACGCCCCGTTGCGACGCCGCCGCCTTGAACCGCTCCGGCGCCTCCTTGGCGATGATCCACGCCGTCAGGTAGCCGGCGTAGCTCCCGCCGGTGATGGCCTGCTTCGCCGGGTCTGCCATGCCGCGCGCCAGCACGCTGTCCGCGCCGATCAGGACGTCGCGGGCCGGCGGCGTCCCCCAGTTGCGGTGGATGCTCTGCAGCGTCTCCTCGCCGTAGCCGCCGGAGCCGCGCGGGTTGCTGAAGAAGACGGTATAGCCCGCCCCCGCCAGCGACTGGTACTCCAGCCACATGCTCGATTCGCCCGGGCCCCACATGGCGTGCGGGCCGCCGTGCATCTCCAGCGCCAGCGGCGGGCGCGATCCGGGAGTGTAGTTGATGGGCTTCATCACCCACCCCTGGATGCGCCGCCCATCGAACGAGCGGTACCACATCTCCTCGTAGTCCGCCACGTACACGCGCTCCAGCAGCGAGTCGTTGAGCGTGGTCAGCCGCCGCTCGCGCGTGCCGTCCAGCGCAGCGGAGTAGACGTCGCTGGGGCGCTGCGGGCTCATCTGCGACCACGCCACGGTGCGCCCCTCCACGTCGAACGACGTCACCCCGCGCGGCCCCGACGCCACCCGTTGCGGCGCGATGCGGTCCAGGCGCGTCCGGTAGAGCGGGATGGCGCCCTCCGACTGCACGGTGAAGTACAGCCATCCCCCCGGAGCGAAGCTGAAGGCGCCCGCCGAGCGGTCCATCGGCCCCGTGACGCTGCGGCGCCCGGTGCCATCCGCCCGCATCACCACCAGTTCGCTGTTGACGGCGGTGGGGAAGCGGCTGGCGACGTGCTGGCGGACGTAGGCGATGTACTGCCCGTCCGGCGAGTAGCGCGGCGAGCTCTCCTCGTACCCCGCCTCGGTGATGCGCCGCGGCGTGCCCCCGCCGGCGGGGATGATTACCAGGTCGGACTCCTCCTCGACGTCCGCGTGGTAGGCGCCGCGCGGCTCGGCCGACGAGAAGATGACCGAGCTCCCGTCCGGCGACCACGACGGCGCGCTGCTCCCCCACAGGCCGGAGGTCAGGCGCACGGGCTTCGCCTCGGGGCGCGCATCCACCACGTACACCTGCCGCCAGCGCTCCGCCTCGATCCCGGTCTCGCCCATGAAGGCGAGGCGGGTGACGATGCGCGGGTCGTCGTCGCGTGCGTCCTCGCGCAGCTTGGCGCGGATGGAGGCCAGCGCGGCGGCGCGGTCCTGGTCGATGCGGCGGATAGGGGCGGTGTTCACCTTCGCCGTGTCGCGGCGCGTGCTGTCCAGCTCCATCGGCGTCAGCGCCGAGGTGAAGGCGACGCGGTCCCCGCGCGGCGACCACACCGGCCCCGTGGCGCCGGTGCGCAGGTCGGTGAGCGGCCACGCCTCGCCTCCCTCGGCCAGCGGAAGGATCCACACCTGCGCCCGCCCGCCGTCGCGCGCGCTCACGAACGCGAGCCGCCCGCCGTCCGGCGAGAAGACGGGGCCACCGGTGGCGGCGCTGTTGGTCCAGGTGAGGCGGCGCGGGGTGCCGCTGCCGTCGGTGCGCGCGATCCACAGGTCGCGGCGGTACTTGTTGGTGGCGGAGTCGGCCTGCGTCACCACGTACACGACGCTCCCCCCGTCCGGCGCCAGCGCCACGTCCGACGCGGTGCGCATGTGGTACAGGTCGAGCGGCACCAGCGGGCGCCGCGCCTGGGCCGTCGCGGCGCTGGTTGCCGCGAGCACGGCCGCGGCGAGGGCGATGGCGGTTCGGAATCGATGCATCGTCGGTCTTGGAGCACGGGGGTGTTTTGGGTGTGTGCGGCACACTACGGCGCGGGCGGGGTGGGGGCAAGGCGGGGGGGTGAGGCGGGGGCGAGGTGCCGGGGGCTGAAGCCCCCGGCTGGAACCACGGGAAGACCGCTGAAGCGGTCTCGCGCAACGGGCATTACGGTCCTGCGTGTCCGTCCCTGGCGTCGGCGCAACGCGGGCCACGGGCAGCCACGCGGGGCTGCCCCTACGGCATCCGTGCGAATCGCGCCATCGGCATACGGCACGGATATGCACGCAAACGCCCCTCCCCCGCGGTTGGGGGAGGGGCCGCGAGGAACGAGCGGGGGAGGGGGCCCTTCCCCCCATAAGCGCTAACTTTGCCCCCTAACAGTTTCTCTGGAAGCAGGTTAGCTGCACCTTGCGCTTGCGCCTTTTCTCCCGGAGCAGCTTACCAAGCTGCATGCCGTTCTCGAGCAACTCACTCGGATAGCACGGCAACG
>DASVVI010000524.1:0-4812 GCA_036386635.1 Longimicrobium sp. | reverse complement strand
CAGGGGTGCTCGGGTGAGGGGGAGATGGCCCACGCCCCAACATAGCGCGCCATCCCCTCTCGTGCATGCCCCCCGTGCGGAACTACGCGGCGGCGATTGCCGGAGCCCCTAGGCGTGCATGGCCACGCGCCCGCGCCGGGGTCGCATCTCGGGCCACGCGCGGTCGATGTACGCCAGGCACTCGTCTTTGTGCCCCGCCTTCCCCACGTCGCGCCACCCCGCCGGCACGGCGCCGTTGACCGGCACGATGGAGTACTGGCCGCCGCCGTTGACGAGCAACCGGTAGATCGTGGAGTCTTCGCGGCCCTGGCTCATCGTACGCTCTGGTGTGGCGTTGTCGGGACCGCGGAAGCCCCGGTGCGGAGTGCGACTCCGGCCGTGCCCGCAAAGAAAACGTTTGGTGGCGACTCTGGTACAAATGCGTCCGCCACCGGCCGGACGCAAGAGTGTTGCGAGACATGGGCATCCCCCACCCATCAATTGGCCGATCCGGTCCGAGTGAACCGCTCCGGCGGCGCGCCACCCTCCTCCAGGGTGAAGCCCGTCACCGCCCCGCCCTCACGGTGAAAGGTGATCGACAGGTGGGGCACGCCCAGGAAGCGAAAGGTGGCGGGTCCCACCGGAATCATCCCGAAGTCGCGCCCGGGGAGCAGGGCATGGAGCCGCCCATCGCGTACCCGCATCTCCAGCTTCAGGCCGTGCTCGCCCGCGAACGCGCCGGTGAATCGCTCCAGCTCCGCCGCGGTCATCGCGACGGGCGTGGTGGCCAGCGTGCGCACCGGAAAGGGCGGCCGGCGGATGGAGGCGACGCACGACGCGTCCAGCCCCTTCGCGTCCGCCGTGCGGATGAACGCCACCAGCAGCGGCGTGATGCACTCGCTGGTCCCCTGCAGCCCGTCGAAGCCGTGCCCCGCGCTGGGGACGACGATGTGGCGGCCGTTGGGGAGGGTGCGCATCGCCTCGTCGCCCTGCGCGGGCGGGGTGGCCGGGTCCCACTGGCCGGTCAGCGCCAGGACGGGCGCATCGGAGCGCACCGGCTCCAGGAAGGTGCGCTCCACGGGCCGCACCGGCCACGCCGCGCACGCCGCCTTCTGGTTCCTGACGCGGTAGTCGCCCAGGTAGCTCGACTGCGCCTCCCTCACCGCTGCCTCCTCCTCGAAAAAGGGCAGGTCCTCGGCGCAGGTGACGGAGAGGTAGAGGCCGTGGCTTCCCTCGTCGATGATGAAGCGGCGGCCGAAGAGCGCCTGCTCGGCCGCGGGCCCGAAGTCGCCGCGGCTGGCCTGGTGGATCACCGCGGGAACGAGGGACGCCGCGCTCGCGCCGTATGTCATGTAGCGCAGCCCCTCGGCGAAGAGGTTACGGGTGAGCGTGAGCCTCGCCGGCTCGCCGCTCTTCGGGTCGATGACGGTGACGTCGACCGGTTCCCGGGCGAGCCGCTCTACGACGGTGCGCAGCTTGTCCTTGAGACCGGGATAGGCCGCGTTGCACGCCGGCTCGCGCTCGCACTCGCCGAGCACGCCTTCGATGGCGCGCTGCGCGTCGGGCGCGGTGCGGCTCGGCATCCGCACGCCCGTGGGCACCACGCCGTGCAGGATGCTGGTGCGCACGCGTTGCGGGTACCTGCGCATGTAGACGAGCGCGGCGCGCGTGCCGTACGAGGTGCCGTACAGGTTCAGCCGCTCGTAGCCCAGCGCCGCCCGCAGCTCGTCCAGATCGTCCGCCATGTTGTCGGTGGTGTACGCGCTCAGATCCGCCTTTCCGCTCCACTCCGCGGCGCAGCGGCGGACGCGCTCGGCGGGATAGAAGTCGCCCAGGTACTCGGCGAGCGAGGGGCCGTAGAGGGAGCAGCGGAGCAGGTTGGAGCCGCCGGTGCCGCGCGCGTCCACCAGGAGGATGTCGCGCGTGTCCCTCAGCTCTTTCAGCTCCTGCGCCGCGCCCGCGGCCCCATCCGTGGTCGCCTGCCCCGGCCCGCCCGCGATGGGCACGATGGGGTCCCTGGATGCCGCGCCGGTCGCGGGGAGCACGATGAAGCGGATGGGGATCTTGCGCCCGCTGCGCGCCGCCAGGTTCTCCCACACCTGCAGCGTGCCGCAGCGCGCCGCCCCCGCGCCCGGCACCTCGCACGGCTCCACGCGGAGGCCGGGGTTCGTCTGCGCGGTGAGCGGAGCCGCGAAGGCGAGCGTGGCCGCGGCGGCAAGGACGGTTCGGCGCATGGATCGACCCCGGTAAGATGTTGGCGCGAAGCGGTGACGGCGGCGGGCGCCGCCTCCACGAGGTTGGACATGCAGTCGGGCGAAATGGTTTGTAACGCGGTTGACACCTGCACACAATCCCGCGACCATCAAGCACCTGTTTAAAACACTTGTTTGATCGAGGTAACTGGATGTCGGTCGTACTTTCGGGGCGGATCGGGCGCGGGCCGCTGGTGGCGATGCTGGCGGGGCTGACGGGGATCACGGCGCTCTCCATCGACATGAGCCTGCCGGCGATGCCGCAGCTCCAGCGGGTGTTCGGCGCGGACGTGGGATCGACGCAGCTCACGCTCAGCCTCTTCCTGGTGGGGTTCGCGGTCGGGCAGCTCGTCTGCGGGCCGCTGTCGGACCGGGTGGGTCGCAAGCCGGTGCTGCTGTCGGGGCTGGCGCTCTTCGTGGCGGCGGGGCTCGCGTGCTCCGCCAGCCCCTCGCTGGCGCTGCTGGTGTTTGGGCGCTTCGTGCAGGGGCTGGGCGCGAGCGTCGGGCCGATCCTGGCGCGCGCCATCGTCCGCGACACGTTCGAGGAGCGGGACGCGTCCGGGGTGCTGTCGCAGATCACGCAGGTGATGATCGTGGCGCCGCTGGTGGCGCCCACGGTGGGAGGCTACATCCTGGCGTTCTCCGGCTGGCGGTCGATCTTCCTGGCGCTCGCCGCCGCGGGCCTCCTCCTGTGGGTGGTGGGCTGGCGGCTCCTTCCCGAGACGCGCAAGCCGCACGCGGAACGCCCGCCCGCGCTGCTGGAGAGCTACCGTGCGGTCCTGACGCACGGCGCCAGCCTTCGCAACGTGCTGACGGTGTGCTTCTCGTACGCGGGGATGTTCGCGTACATCAGCGGCTCGCCGTTCGTGCTCATCGATGCGTTCGGCGTCCCGCGCGAGCTCTTTGGGCTCCTCTTCGCCCTACCGGCCGGGGCGCTGCTGGCGGGCGCCACGCTCAACCGCATCCTGGTGAAGCGGATGGAGTCCGCGCGCCTCCTGCGCATCGGCGTGATGCTGGTGTTCGCGGCGGCGGTGACCATCGCGGTACTGGGTTCGCTCGGGCTCGGCGGCCTGCCGGGGGTGCTGGGGCCGATGATGCTGTACATGCTGGGGATGGGCCTGGTGCAGCCCAACGCCACCGCCGCCGCCATGGCTCCGCACGGCCGCCTCGCCGGGGTGTCGTCGTCCATCATCGGCTCGCTGCAGACGGTGGGCGGGGCGCTCTCGGGGTACGTGGTGGGCGCCTTCTACGACCACTCGCCGCGCTCCCTGGCGCTCACGGTTGCCACGATGGGTGTGGCGACGCTCCTGGTGCACGCGACCACCCGCGCCCGGCCGCGCGACGCGATGCGCGAGGCTGCCGGGCCGCCGCTGGCCGTCGAGGCATGAGCAGTCAGGCGCGCGAGAGCGCACGCGAGGCGCTCCTGGACGCGGCGGAGCGCCTCTTCGCCGAGAACGGCGTGGCGGAGACCTCCGTGCGCGCCATCACGGCGGCGGCGGGGGCGAACGTGGCCGCCATCAACTACTACTTCGGCTCGCGCGAAGCGCTGATCGAGGCGCTGCTGGCTCGCCGCCTGGAGCCGCTGAACGCCGTGCGCCTGCGCCTGCTGGAGGAGCGCGCGCCCCGCACCGCGTCCGGCGTGCTGTACGCGCTCGCGGTGCCGGCGCTGGAGCTCCGCTTCCGGCACCCTCACTTCGCCCGCCTCGCCAGCCGCCTGCGCGCCGACACGGACCCGCGCGTCTGGGAGCAGTACCGGCTCCACCAGGCGCCTTTCCTCGAGACTTTCCGCGCCGCCCTGGCGGCCACGCGCCCCGACCTCCCTGCGGACGAATCGGCGCGGCGCCTGCACTACGTTCTCGGCGCCATTCACCACGTCTGGGCGCACGCGCCGCTCCCGCCGGAGGAGTCGCCCGAGCTCCTGGTGAAGAGCTTCCTGACCTTCTACGGCACCGCCCTCGACGCTCCCGCCCCCCCCACGCTGCCGTGAGCCGACCCAACAGCAAGTCTCACGCAGAGGCGCAGAGACGCAGGAGTGGGCGCGGAGTTCTCTCCTGCGTCTCTGCGTCTCTGCGTGAGATTGACTATTCCCGGACCGCATCGAGATGACGGGGATGTGGGTCATTCTCGCCCTGATGTCCGCGTGCTGCTCGGCGGGAACGAGCTTCTCGCTGAAGCGGGCCGTGGGGCACGGCGGCGCCATCGTGACCACGGTGTCGGCGCGCCTGGTGGCGGGGATGATCCTGCTGGGGCTCGTGGCTGCGGTGGGCGTGTGGCCGGAGCCGTCGCCCGCTTATTGGCGCGCGGCGGGGATGGTGCTGGTCCCGGAGGTGCTGGGCACGATCTTCCTTACGCTCGCCCTGCGCGCGGGCGAGCTGTCGCTGGTGCAGCCGCTGCTCGGGCTGCTTCCGCCGCTGGTGATGGCCGGCGGCGTCCTCTTCCTGGACGAGGTTCCCACGCGCGAGGCGGGGCTCGGTGTCGTGCTGGTGACAGTGGGGGTGTACTGCGTGGGGCTCGCGCCGGGCGCGTCGCTGCTCCAGCCGCTGCGGGCGCTGGCGCGGGAGCGGGCGAGCTGGTTCGCCGT
>DASVVI010000523.1:0-9644 GCA_036386635.1 Longimicrobium sp. | reverse complement strand
CATCGGCCCGGCACGGAATCCTGTGACCTCGATCTGGACGTCGTGCGCGGCGCGGAGCCCTGCGCGGCCGCGCAGGGCCAGCTCGGATGAGGGGACGCGCGCGACTTCCTTGCCGTTGACGAGGAAGACCGCCTCGTCGGCGCCCACCTGTACTGTGAGCTGGTTGGGGCGGCCGCCGCCCTCGGCGTCGCGGCGGATGGCGGGGTGGCGGGTCCATTCGCGCACGATTGGGGTCTGCACGCCCTGGCGGCGCTTTACCAGGAAGCTGCCGTCGCCGCGGGTGAGGAAGTAGCTGTAGACCTGCCCCGCCTCCGGTCCCTCGAGGCCCGTGCCGCCCAGCACGAGCCCGATCCCTTCGTGCAGGCGCCCGCTCCGCTTGCGGATGGTGGCGGTCACTTCGTAGGGCGGCTCCAGCTCGGGCCCATCCTCCTCCCACATGATCGCGTGCGCGACCGTCTCCACCACCAGCGTGTCACCCGCGCGCACGATGCGGGCGGATGACGGGTTGGCGCGCCACGTGTGTGCGGCCGGCGCCTCGGCCGGGAGGGCGGCGGCGCGCGCCGGCTCGGGCCGGGGCTCGGCGCCGCAGCCGGCGAGGGCCAGGAGCGCGGCGAGGGCGATGGGGCGGTTCATGGCTCCAGCGACTTGCGAAGCTCGTCCAGCGGCAGGTCGCGGACGCGGATCTCCAGGGGGATCACGTACTCCGTCTGCGTCTGGGTGCGCACGCGAAAGGTGTCGTGCAGCCGCACCGGCATGTCCGTCCTGATCGGGATGCGCGTGTTGATGGGGAGGCGCACCATGTAGGTGCCCAGCGGTCCCCGCAGCGGCACGTTCACGGTGGTGTTGATAGGGAAGGTGGTGTTCAGCTTGATGTTGTACGTCTGGTCGAAGGGTACGTCGAAGTGGAGCGGCGTTCCCGACGGCACGCGGACCTGGTACTTGATGCTCGCCTCCGATTTCCCGAGCTTCTCCACCATCCTCCCCACCGCGGGCGCCGCCAGCCGCTCCGGATGCCGCAGCCGCGACAGGAGCACCCCGTTCATCAGCAGCGACAGCACCGCCACCGCCAGTGCCACCGGCGCGATCCATGTGCTGCGGGAAGGACGCGGGTCGTTCAAGCGCGCTCCAGGACGGGGATCGGGTACGGGCCTGCGTTGGGATGATAACGCGGGGGCGGGGCGTGGCGCGAGGGTGGGGGGTGGTGATGGTTTGGGAATGCGCGGTAGGCCGGCGCCCGAGCACCGGGGGATGAATCCCCCGGCTGGAACGACGCGAAGGCGGCTGAAGCCGGCTCGAGAAACACGGCTACGAACCGCTTCCCGTTTTTGTCATCCTGAGTGACGCGCTGCTCCAGCATCTACGCGCCAGTGATCTCAGGCGCGGAACGAAGGATCTACTGCGCGTGACGAGGGGCTCGCGGGCACCCACCGTTCTCCTGCCTCGCGGGCTAGATCCTTCGGTCGCCGCAGGAGATGGGCGCAGACGGCGGGGATGGAGCAGGCGGCTCCCTCAGGATGACAAAAAGCAGAAAGCACAGAGAGAACCATCCTCTCCGTGCTTCCATGCCCTTCGATCCGCCAAAAGAGCTCAGCCGACGACTTTGCGGACCTCTTCGGCGAGGCGGGGGATGATCTGGTTGAGGTCGCCCACGATGCCGTAGTCGGCGACCTTGAAGATGGGGGCCTCGGGGTCCTTGTTGATCGCCACGATGTAGCGCGACGAGCGCATGCCGGCCAGGTGCTGGATGGCGCCCGAGATGCCGATGGCGAAGTAGAGCGTCGGCGACACCGTCTTGCCCGTCTGCCCCACCTGCTCGGCGTGGGGGCGCCAACCCGCGTCCACCACCGCGCGCGAGGCGCCGACGGTGGCGCGGCCGTGGAAGGCGTCGGCGAGGTCTTCGAGGATCTTGAAGTTCTCGGCGCTCCCCAGCCCGCGCCCGCCGGCCACGATCACCGGCGCCTCGGCCACGTCCATCTTCTCCCCCGCCGCCGCGCGGATCTCGCGGACGATGACGCCGAAGTCCGCGCCCTCCAGCGACACGGCGAGCGGCTCCACGGTGCCGGCCTTCGCGTTCTCGGCCGGGTTGAAGGAGTTGGGGCGCAGCGCCAGCACCGCCGGCTTCCCCGTGGCGGTGACGCGGGCGTTCAGCTTGCCCGCGTACTTGGGCCGCGTGGCGACCACCTGCCCGCCCTCCACCTCGAGCGAAGTGACCTCGCTCAGGTACTCCACGCCCATGCGCGCGGCGACGCGCGGCGCTAGGTCACGCCCCAGCGACGTGGCCGGGAAGAGGGCGGCCTCGCAGCCGTTCTCCTTGAGGTAGCTGGCGATCACCGTGGTGAACGCCTCCGGGTGGTACTTGTCGAACGACTCGCTCTCGCCGGCCAGCACGCGGTCCGCGCCGTAGCGGCCGAGGTCTGCGGCCACGCCGGAGGTGCCCGGCTTCCCCAGCACGGCGGCGACCACCTCGGTGCCCAGCCCGTCCGCGAGGGTGCGGGCGGCGGTCACCACCTCCTGCGCCACCTTGCGCAGCTCCCCCTCACGCGTCTCCGCGAACGCAAATATCGCCATCTGTGGCTCGTCTCCGCTGTGAAGTTCAGAACGGCATCAAAGTACTTTCGCTTCTTCGCGAAGCAGCCGCATCAGCTCGGGCACGGCGTCGGCGCCCTGGCCCACGATGCGGCCGGCCTTGCGCTCCGCCGGGTAGGAGAGCTGCTGCGCGGCGGCGGCGCTGTCGCCGGTGGCGGCGGGCTTCTCCTCGAGCGGCTTCTTCTTGGCCGCCATGATCCCCTTGAGCGACGCGTAGCGCGGCTCGTAGGCGCCCTTGGTGAGGGTGAGCGCGCACGGCATGCGCAGCTCCACCACCTCGGTGCCGCCCTCGATCTCGCGCTGCGCCACCACCTTGCCGTCCTGCACCTCGAACTGCGTGACGGCGCTCGTCACCGGGATGCCCAGCAGCTCGGCGGTCATCGGCCCGACGGCCTGCAGGTCGTCGTCCACGGCGCGCAGGCCGAAGAGGAGGAGGTCGTACTCGCGCCCCTTCACCTCGTCCGCCAGGGCACGCGCCACGGCCAGCCCCTCGAGGCCGCCCGCGGCCTTGAGGAGGACGGCGTTGTCGGCGCCCATGGCCAGCGCGGTGCGCAGCGTCTCGGCCGATTCGGCGCCGCCCACGGTCATCACGGTCACTTCGCCGGAGCCCGCTCCCTCCTTGTGCTTCAGGGCGGCTTCGACGGCGAACTCGTCGTACGGGTTCAGCACGAACTTCATTCCGGCAGGGTCGACGGTGCCCCCGTCGCCCGCAATGCGAAGGCGCGCCTCGGTGTCCGGGACGCGCTTCACGCACACGATGCTCTTCACGCGCGCATCTCCTCAAGCGTCTGGTGATTCGTTTCGGATGCCGCCCGGCGGCTCCGAAGCCGGGCAGAATAGCCGGACCAGGCCGGACCGGCAAGGCCACCGCTCCCGGCGAGTGAACTCGCTGCAACAACAGCACAAAGTCCGCCTGCGCGGACTCGCGAGCGAGATCCGCCCCGATGCCGGCATGCACCAGACGGCTTCAGCCGCCTTCGCGTGGTTCCAGCCGGGGGATTCATCCCCCGGTGGGATCCCCCAGGCGCCCCGGTGCCCCGCCCCCCGCACAGCAAAGGCGCGGACACCCACATCCGCGCCTCTCCCCGCGTCTCCGCGCCTCCGCGTGAGCCCCGCTTTTACGGCCGCGCCGGTGGCCGCGCGTTCGGGTTGGTCTCCGGCAGCGGCGCGACGGTGTCCTTTCGCGTGCCGGTCTGTGCACCGGGGTTGGGCGCGCCCGGGAGCGTGGCGCCGGGGGGGGTGCTGTCCGAGCTGGACAGGTTCTCCAGGTGGATCGTCGTGTCCACCAGCCCCGCCCGCGCCGCTTCCTCCGGCGACATGGCCTTGGCCTCCGCCTGCACCTGCTGCGTGGAGGTGCCGTCCATCCGGTCTTCGTTGGTGGTGTCGATGGCGGCGGAGGGCGCGTTCGCCTCGTCGTCCTCACCGTTCCCACCGCAGGCGGCGGAGAGCAGCAGGGCACCCACGAGGGCGGCACGGAAAAGCATCATCACGAGCTCCTTGGGGCAGGTTCAGGCCTGGGCCGGCTCCGCGTCGCCCAGCCGCTCCTCGTAGAAGCGGCGGACGCGCTCGGCCACCTCGGCGGCGCGCTCCCAGTGGGGGAGCGGCCCCGTGGGCAGTCCGACCACCGTCACGTTCGGGCGCTCCTCCAGCTCGGGGAGCCGCTTCATGTGCACCGCGCGGCGGCTCTCGGCGGTGCCGTGCACCACCAGGATCGGCTGGCGGAGGCGCAGGTACGTCTCCATCGCCTCCTTTACGAAGAGGCGGCCGTTCACCACGTCGTCCAGCGGCCGGGCGGCGCCCTCTACCCGCGCCGTCTCCACCGCGTACTCCACGAACTCGTCCGGCACGCCGAAGTCGGGGGTGAAGAGCTGGTCGCGCGCGAACTCGAAGATGCGGTCCGGCGTGGTGAGGCGCTCGTACAGGGCGCGCTGCACGCCGGGGAGCATGAAGGCCAGCTTCGACCGCAGGCGCCCCACCTCGGCCGGGTCGTCGCCCAGGCCGGCGGGCTCCAGCGCGACCAGCGAGCGCACCAGGTCCGGGCGGCGGCGGGCGACCTCGGCGGCGTAGGTGGCGCCCAGCGACAGGCCGATCACGTCCGCGCCGCCGGCGGGGCGCACCACGCGCTCCAGGAAGTGCTCCAGCTGGTCTTCCAGCACCTCCGGCGTGTACATGATCTCCGGGCGGTCGCTGTGGCCGAAGCCCACCCACTCCAGCGCGAAGATCGGCCGGTCGCCGCGGGCCAGCGCGCGCACCAGGGGCCGCATCTCGTGCGCCGATGCGACCGCGTTGATGGAGTGCACGAAGACCAGCGGCCTCCCCTCGCCCTCGCGGCTGTAGAAGGCGTAGTGCACGTCGCCCCAGGGCACGTACTCCAGCCGCATTCCCAGCGCGTTGGGGAGCTCGGTCACGGGGCGCTGGCGCGACCTTCCCGCACCCACCAGGAAGACGCCGTAGGCCGCCAGCGCCGCCGCGGCGGTCAAGCCCGCGGCACGCCCCGCCTGGCCCAGCCGTCCGCGCGAGGGCTTCTCGCCGCCGGCCGCATCCAGGCCACGTTCCCGACGCCGATCCCGGCGCGCTTTCTCTTGGTTCTCGTCGCGGTCCGCCATGTCTCCATTCCCCTTGCAAACAGGAGGCCCGGCGCTCACCGCCGGGCCTCCACCCCGTTCCGAAGCCCGCTGAATCCGTTTACCGCAACGACGTCTGCGTACCCGGCTGCACCCCGGCCGCGGTCGCGCCGGGCACCACTTCCCACAGCGAATTGGCTCCCTTCAGCGCCCACCCCATCGGCCTGGAGCCCAGGAAGAAGAGGAGGATCACCGCCACCCCCGCCGCCGTCACCGCCCAGCGGGTGGGGCCGGGGAGCCAGGCGTGGCGGTGGTCGTCGGCCGAGCGCGCGGGGCGCATGTACATCACCACGATCAGGCGCAGGTAGTAGAAGTACGAGATCAGCGACGCCAGCACCAGGAGCACCGCCACCGGCGCCAGCCCCGCATCCACCGCCGCGCGCAGGATGTACAGCTTGCCAAGGAAGCCCGCGGTGAGCGGGAAGCCGGCCAGCGACAGGAGGAAGATGGAGAAGAGCCCCGCCATCAGCGGCTTCTGCGACGCGAAGCCCGCCCAGTCCTCCAGCGCGACCCGCTCCTCGCCGTTCTCGCGCGCGTTGGCGATCACCATGCCGAACGCTCCCGCCGTCATGATGGTGTAGACGACTAGGTAGAACAGGAACGCCGCCACCCCGCCCGGCGACATGGCCAGCAGCGCCACCAGCAGGTAGCCGGCGTGCGCGATCGACGAGTAGGCGAGCATCCGCTTGACGCTCCCCTCGGTGAGCGCGATCAGGTTGGCGCCGAACATCGTGACGACCGCCAGCCAGAACACCGGTTCGCGCCACACGCTCGCCGCGCCGCCGAAGCCGATCACGAACATGCGGATGAAGGCCGCGAACGCCGCCGCCTTCACCCCGGTGGACATCAGCGCCGTGATGGGCGTGGGCGCGCCGTCGTACGCATCCGGCGTCCACATGTGGAAGGGCATGGCGGCAACCTTGAAGGCGAAGCCCACCATCGTCAGCGCCATCCCCGCAAGGAAGATCCCGCCGAACGGACCCGCCCCGCCGATCACCGCCTGCGAGATCCCGCGCAGGTTCGTGGTGCCCACCGTACCCCACACCAGCGCCAGGCCGTACAGGAAGAAGGCGCTGGAGAAGGCGCCGAGCAGGAAGTACTTGAGCGACCCCTCGGACGAGCGCGGGTCCAGCCGGTCGAAGCCCACCAGCACGTAGATGGCCACCGACATCACCTCGAGCCCCACGAAGAGGAGCATCAGGTCGCGCGCGCCGCCCATCAGCATCATCCCCAGGGTGGCGAACAGCACCAGCACGTGGAACTCGCCGCGGTTGATGCCGCGCCGGTCCAGGTAGCCCATGGAGAGGAAGAGGGTGAGCGCCGCCGACCCCAGGTAGATGAAGTTGGTGATCATCCGGAAGTTGTCCACCGCCACCATCCCCACGTCCGACCGGTCGGCCACGTTCACCAGCGCCAGGTTGGCGAACCCCGCCAGCACCAGCGCAGCCAGCGCGAGCCAGGCCACGCTGGGGCGCGACGGCTGCGACCGGTTCCCCTTCTGGAAGACGTCCACCATCAGCACGCCCATGGCGCCCAGCGCCAGCACGATCTCCGGGAGCAGCGCCCAGAAGTAGTGCGGCTGGCGGGCCAGGTCCAGCACGTCCGGACGCCCGAGCGTCCGGAAAAGGTCAGCGAACATGAAAGCGGTTCTCCCCTACGGTTGGACGGCGACGGGGGGCCCGTAGCCCTGCGGCAGCCGCGAGTCTTTCACCTGCGCCAGCACGCGCTCGGCGGAAGGCTCCATGCGGTCCAGGAACGGCTTCGGGTACACCCCCAGCCACAGGATCAGCAGCGCCAGCGGCAGGAGGATGGCCAGCTCGCGCCGGTTGAGGTCCGGCACGTGGCGGTTGGCCGGCCGGTCCAGCGCGTTGAAGATGGTCTTCTGCACCATCGGCAGCATGTAGTACGACGCGAAGATCACTCCGCTGGCGCCGATCAGCGCCATCCACGGCTGGCTGCGGAACGCGCCCAGCAGCACCAGGAACTCGCCCACGAAGCCGCTCGTGCCCGGGAGCCCGATGGTGGTCATGGCCGCGAACACCAGCATGACGGAGAACACCGGGAGCGACGCCGCCAGCCCGCCGAAGTCGGCGATGTCGTACGAATGGCGCCGCTCGTACAGCATCCCCAACAGGAAGAAGAGCATGGGCGTGGAGAGCCCGTGGCCGATCATCACCAGCAGCGCGCCCTGCATCCCTTGCACGTTGAAGGCGAAGATCCCCAGGATCACGAAGCCCAGGTGCGCCACCGAGGTGTACGCCACCAGCTTCTTGGCGTTGGGCTGCACCGCCGCCACCAGCGCGGCGTAGATGATCCCCGCCAGCCCCAGTATCATCGCCCACTTCACCACGCCGCCGCTCCGCGCCACGTCCGGGAACAGGGGCAGGGCGAAGCGGATGAAGCCGTACGTCCCCATCTTGAGCAGCACCCCGGCCAGCACCACCGACCCCGCCGTGGGCGCCTGCACGTGCGCGTGCGGCAGCCAGGTGTGGAAGGGAAAGATCGGCACCTTGACCGCGAACGCCAGCGCGAACGCCAGGAAGAGCATCGTCTGCTCCACCCCGGTGAGCTGCAGCGTGAGGAATTCGAAGTACGAGAAGCTGGGCGTGATCCCCCCGCTGGCGCCGTTGAAGCGCCAGAAGAGGTACAGGATCGCCACCAGCATCAGCAGCGAGCCGACCGCGGTGTACAGGAAGAACTTGACCGCCGCGTAGATGCGCTCCTTGCCGCCCCAGATCCCGATGAGGAAGTACATGGGGATCAGCACCATCTCCCAGAACATGTAGAACAGGAAGAGGTCCAGCGACACGAACACCCCCACCACGCCGCCGGTCAGCGCCAGGAGCGAGGCGTAGAAGCCGCGCTCGCGGTCGCGGATGTACGTCCACGACCCCAGCACCATCAGCGGCAGCAGCAGGGTGGTGAGCAGCACCATGAAGAGCGAGATGCCGTCCATCCCGATCCGGTAGTGGATCCCCCACTCCCTGAACCAGATGAAATCGGCGCAGTTGTTGAAGTTCACCGTGCGCTCGATGAACAACCCCATCCCCGCGCGGGGGTCGGCCCCGCTCATCCGGCACGTGCCCACCGGATTGAAGGTGAAGAAGAGCGGAATGGACACCGCGAGCTCGATCAGGCCGGCGATTAGGGCCACCCGCTTCGCGTTCCCCTCCCCGGCCAGGTACGCGGCCAGCGCGCCCAGCATGGGAAAGAGGATCAGGAACGTCAGGATCCAGTGGCTCTGGTAGAAGTCGTTCATCGTTCCCGGTGCGTCAGAACACGAAGGCGCGGAGGAGAAGGAGCACGCCGATTACGAGCACGAAGGCGTACGTGTTGGTCTGCCCCGTCTGCAGCCGCCCGAACACGAGGCCGAGCGCCTGCGAGGTGCGCCCCGCGAAGTCCACCAGCCCGTCGATCACGCGGCGGTCGAAGCTCGCCAGGAAGCGCGCCGTCGCCCGGACGGGCCCCAGCACGGCGCGGTCGTAGAATTCGTCGATCCACCACTTGTTGTAGAGCGTGCGCTCCATCCCGTTGCGGTACGACGGCTCGGTCTCCGCGTTGCCCAGCACCTTATTGCCGAGCAGCACCCACGCCGTCGCCAGCCCGCCGAGCCCGATGACGATGGCCAGGATGATGGGCCACGCCGCGTGGTGTGCCTCGGGGATGTTCTGAAGGTTGGCGCGCACCACGTCTTCCGACCCGGCGATCACCGGGTGGAGCCAGCGGTGCAGCGCCCCGCCCTCGCCGTCGAAGTTGAAGATGCCGACGACCGGCACCTCTTCCTCCACGTTCAGGAAGCCGCCCAGCAGCGAGAGCGCGGCGAGCACCACCAGCGGCAGGCTCAGCGTCCAATCGCCCTCGTGCAGGTGCCGCTCTTCCGTCTCGCCGCCGCGGAAGCCGCCGAAGAAGGTGTAGATCATCAGGCGCCCCATGTAGAACGCCGTCATGAACGCCGCGATCGAGAGCGTCCCGCCAATGAAGCCCATCCACGTGGCGCCCGAGATCCCGAACAGCTCCGCGCCCGAAAGCGGCGAGGCTCCCGCGGCGCCCAGCCAGGCGGCGCCGATGATCTCGTCCTTGGAGAAGAAGCCCGCGAACGGCGGGACGCCGGCGATGGCCAGCGTCGCGATCCCCATCGTCCAGAAGGTGACCGGCAGGTACTTCCGCAGCCCGCCCATGTTGCGCATGTCCTGCGCATCGGCCGGGTTGTGCGTGTGGTGCAGCGCCGCATGCATGGCGTGGATCACCGCGCTGCTCACCGCGGTCTACATGACGCGGATGATGCTCTACACCTTCCACGGCGCGAACCGCACCGGGGAGGGGGAGCGGTCGCACCTGCACGAGGCACCGTGGATCATGACCGGGCCGCTGGTGGTGCTCGGCGTGCTCACCGTGTTCGGCGGATGGCTCAACATCCCGGCGCTCACCGGCTTC
>DASVVI010000522.1:0-4569 GCA_036386635.1 Longimicrobium sp. | reverse complement strand
CCTCACGCGCGAGGCGAGTGCGCGCGGCGTGCGGCTGGCGCTCCTGAGCGCGACCCTTCCCGCCTCCTCCAGCCGGCTGCGCGGGGTCGCGCGCGCGCTGCTGGCCCCCGCGTACGGGCGCCTGGACATCGTCGCCGCGATATCTCCTTCCGACGCCGATCGTTTCGCCGCGCTGGGCGTGCCTGCCGAGCGGCGCACGGTGATGGGTGACGCGCGCTTCGACCAGGTGTGGGAACGCGCCGCTCGCGTGGATCGGGGCTCTCCGCTGCTGGCGCCGTTCGCGGGCTGGTCCGGCCTCACCCTGGTGGCCGGCTCCACCTGGCCGGCGGACGAGGACCACCTCATCCCCGCGCTTGCACGCTTGCGCGCGGACGGGCTCCCACTCCGCCTCCTCCTGGTGCCGCACGAGCCCACGGAGGCGCACCTCGCCCGCACCGAAGCCGCCCTTCGCGCCGAGAACCTCCCCCACGTCCGCCTCTCCGCGGTGGAAGCCGGCGCGGAGGTGCCCTCTGTGACGCTGGTGGACCGCGTGGGCATCCTGGGCGACCTGTACGCGCTGGCGGATCTGGCGTACGTGGGAGGCGGCTTCGGCACCGCGGGGCTGCACTCGGTGCTGGAGCCGGCGGCGTTCGGCGCGCCCGTTCTCTTCGGCCCCCGCCACGCCAACGCCCGCGAAGCCGCAGAGCTGGTGGCGGCCGGTGGGGCCTTCGAGGTCCCAGGCACCGCTCACCTCGCCGAGGCGCTGCGCCGCCTGGCCGATCCCGCCGTGCGCGGACCATCCGGCGCCGCGGCACGCCGCTACGTCGAAGCCGGGCGCGGTGCCGCCCTGCGCGGCGCGGAGATCATCGAGCGGCTGCTCGTGCGGTGAACCGAGCCGTGCGCAAACCGGGGGGCGCGTCCGAACGCGGCATGCCCGTTGGGTTGCTGCGCGCACCGCTCCGCGGTTATCTTTGATAAACATCTGTCCCGGACCATTCCCCCACAAAACTCTCCGATGCGCTTCATCCGGCACGCTGCCGGCGCGACACTCGCGCTCGCCCTGGCCGCATGTGATTCGACTACGCTCTCCAAGCCCCCTGAACCCCCGGTTCCCGAAACGAAGGTGACGCTGGCGGGCGTGATGGGTGAGATGATCACCTCCGCCGGCTCGAACGGCGGCACGCGCGCGGAGTGCGCCACCAACCTGACGGCCACCGCCACCGGAAAGCAGCAGAGCTCCGTTCGCTGGCAGGGCGGCAGAATGGTGTGGCACTTCGGGCTGGACCGCACCACGCCCACGGACACCACCCCGATCTCAGGCCCGGAGGCGGTGCAGGCGTGGGGCGCGGAGCGGATCACCGTGGGAACACCCCAGTCGGCGAGGTACAGCTTCTGGGCGGGCGCTCCGTTCACGGTAGCTCTCGAGTTCGACTACCTGGAGGAGGCGACCGGCGCCACCGGAACGACGCGCCAGGTGCTCACCTGTGGCCCCCCACCCCCGACGGCCGGCGCGCCCTTGCCCGTGGTCCGCAACGTCCGCGTCACCCAGATCTTCGGCGACTCCGCCATCACCAGGATCCTTCCCGGGCGCTCTTTCAAGGTCAGCTACGAGGCCGAATCCAGCCTGGGAGTATGGGAGAGCGGCGTGATGGTCACGGGTGCGTTCAACGCGCGGGTTACCGCCCCGCACGCGGTGACCGGCGTGCGAGGCGGCATGGTGAAAGGGTCCGTGGAGATCACGGTGCCGGCGGACGCACGGGTCGGCGAGCCGATCCAGATCCGGGGATATGCCCTGGACCCGTTCATCCAGGCCGGGATGGATGCCGCACCCGCACCCGTGCAGGTGGTGAACAACCTCCCCCCGGCGCTGCAGTACGCCTACTTCAAGACTTCGGAACCGAACGTGTGGAACGCCACCCGCCTGGTGGGGAACTTCGCCCCCGGCGACACGCTCGAGCTCTTCGTCTCGGCCCTCGAAGCACGCAACGCCGGGTGGCTGGTGTACACGCTCGGCGGCGGAGTGAGCGTCCGCGATTCGGTACCCGTGCCGTTCGCCGGCGGCCAGATGGACGTAAAGATCCCGGTACGATCGGCATGGACGGGCGCAACCAGCTTCTCGGTGCAGGTGGTGAACGACGAGCGCGCCTTCAGCGCGGCCGCAACCTCGCACCCCGACAGCTTCCGGATCGTACCCGCACGCGATTACCCCGTCCGGTCGGCCACCTTCGCCACACCGGCCGCGGACATGGTGCTCGACGAGGTGCGCGGCGTGCTGTACCTCGCGTTCCCGTATACCGGAAAGGTGGAGGCCCTGTCGCTCGCCACGATGACGTCGAGCTCCATTCAGGTCACCGCCGCCCCGAACAACCCGGCCGGGGTGGAGCTGACCCGTGGGCGCGACACGCTCCTCATGGCGTTCCCCACGGAAGGCGAGATCGCCGTGCTGGACCTCACGCGGCCGCAGGCGGCACCCGTTCGCGTGCCCGTGCTGGCGGACGGCGTGAGGCTCCACGTCAGGAAGATCCACGTCGCCGCGAACGGCAGAGTGCTGGCTTCCGGCACTCTGAACGGCACCTTCGAGATGCGCGTGGTGGAGATGACGAGCTCGGGCGGCGCCCAGCGTGTGCGGCCGGACGCCGCTGCCGCCGGTGCGACCACGCTGGTGTCCCGGTCGGGGGATCGCGGCCGGCTCTTCTTCGAGAGCGACGACCACCGCTGCGCGTTCGTGTACGAGTCCCGCACGGACCAGTTCGGCTCGTGTTTCCAGGTGGAGAAATACGGCTCGTGGTCCTCCACGCCCAGCGGGAGCCGGTTCGCGTCGGGGTACGACGTTTTCGATCTGAGCGGCAAGATCCGAAGCCTTCCGCTGGTGACCGGCTCGGCGATTCACTACACGACGGGCCTCACCCCGGACGGCACGCACCTGTACGTCGGGGTGTCGGGCGGGCTGGCCAGGCTGAGGGTGTCGGACGGGGCGTACATCGACAGGATCCCTCTCCCGGTCACGTTCCAGGGCCGCATCCTCTTCGCCGGGCCCAGGCAGCTTGTCGCGGCGTACGCGCGGGTGGGATACCCCACGGACCAGACGCGGATCTTCGTAGTCGACCTGCCCTGAGGGGCGGCACCGGCGCCGGGGGATGAATCCCCCGGCTGGAACCCACGCGAAGCCGGCTGAAGCCGGCTCGATTGCCGCAGGCAACCCCCCAATTTTGTCATCCTGAGCGACGCGCCTCTCCGTCCCCGCCCCGTCTCCACGCTTTGGCGCGGAGCGAAGGATCTACTGCGCGTTCCGAGGGGCCGGTGATACCGGAGAGCCCCCGCCCGGGTTCGGGTAGATCCTCCGTTCGCCGCGGAAGTGCGGAGGGTGCCGCGGAGCCCGGCGAATGCGGCTCCCTCAGGATGACCAAAGGTGCGGTCGCGCGCCGGGCTCTGCATGAGTCCGCGAAGGCGGACTTTGCGTACTTCCAGCGGCGAATTCATTCGCTCCTGGACCGAACCCGGCGCGAATGGCGGGTGTCACCGAATGGCGGGGCACGGGCAGCCACATGGGGCGGCCCCTACGAGATCCGTGTGCGCTGGCAGGAGGTGGGGGCGGCGGAAAGGGTGGGCAGACACGCAGGTCTGCCCCTACGGCGTATCGGTGTAATCGACGGGCGACGGGGCGGCGGCGGGCACGGGCGCGATGAATCGCGCCCCTACGGGTATGGTGTGAGGTCAGGGACGGGCGGATCTCGCCCGCGAGTCCGCGAAGGCGGACTTTGAGGCTTGCGCACGAACGCCCCTCTCCCGGTGGTCCGGGGGAGGGGCGTTCGTTTGTGCCGCCGCGGGGCCTAAGGCCGGCGCTGGGCGGGCTGCGGGGGGGCCTCCTGCTCCTGGATCTCGCTGGAGACCAGGATTGCGCCCTGGCTGTGCCCCGAGCCGTACCGGTACTGCGCACGGCGGGCGTCGAAGTAGCGGATCCAGGTCACCGTGCCGAGCGAGATCTGGCGCAGCGACTCGATGCCGCCCATGCGGGCGTTGTTGTAGTAGACGATCACGTCCGTGGGCGAGAAGCCCTGCTCGCCGCGCTTGCGCAGCCACGCGGCACGCAGCGAGCTGATCGCCTCGTACGCGTTCACGGCGGTGCTCGCCCGCACTTCCTCGGTGGAGATGAAATCTTGTTGCTGGCGCGCCCGGGGCTGCTCGGGCATGGTGCCGCCGGTGCCCGTCGCGCACCCCGCCACGAAGGCGAGTGAGCAGAGACAGCCGAGCCGCAGGATCGCTCGCCGCATGAGGGTAGCCTCGCGTTGAAGCGTGGGAGGGAGGTGCACCTGCTGAAAGAGCCCCCCGCGGAATGCGGGGGGCTCTTTCACTCCATCATACTACTTGTCCCACCACACCGGCGTAAGCAGCCCCTCGGGGATGCCCTGGCCGCCGTTGCGCGCTACGGCCGCCTCGAGGTTCGCCTTGTTGTACGACTCCTCGTTGGTCGGGTAGAAGATCCGCACCGGGATGCGGGCGCCGATCACGCTCCCCGAAGCCGGGGTGAGGGTCGGCGAGTTCAGGCGGCGGACCTCGGCGTACGCCTCGGGGCCGTTCATGAAAAGCGCG
>DASVVI010000521.1:0-2793 GCA_036386635.1 Longimicrobium sp. | reverse complement strand
CACGGACGTTGAATCACCCCGCCCACCATGCACTACGCCGACGACCACTTCCTCTTTCCGCTCGTGCGCGAGCCCCGCTCGCGCTGGGAGCGCGCCGGGCTTTCGCCGAGGCAGGAGCGGCGGGTGAGCCTCGCGCTCAACCTGCTCGTGCTCCTCTTCGTGGCGGGCTGGGCGTACACCATCGTGCTGCGCCTTTCCAACCCGCGCCCGGTCACCGACGGCCCGGACACGCCGGTGCTGGGCTCCGGCTCCGCCTTCGACGACCCCAACGCGCCGCCCTCCATCGCCGAGCGGCTGGGCCGTGAGGGGATCGCCCCCGCGCTGACGGCCGAGCTGCTGAGGCGCTCCGCAAGGTCGTACGCGGCGACCCTGGACCCCAGCCTGCGCGGGTTCAGCGGCGCCGTGTACGCGCAGATCCTGGAGCCGGGCGAGCAGCCCGACCTCCCCGCGCCGCACGCCGGCGCCGAGCCCACGCTGGCAAACGAAATCGCCGGGCGGCTGGGCGGAAGCATCTCCAACGTGGTGTTGCGGGCGGGGCGGCTGGCGGAGCCGGTGCCGAACCTGCAGGTCATCCGCATGGTCCCCATGTCGGTCAAGCAGGGCGGCAGCGTGGGCCGCTACAAGATCGGCAACTGGCCGTGCGAGGTGGGGCACTGCCCCGCGAACCCGATCTACCAGACCCCGCGGGGGATGATCGAGGTGACACCGCAGAACAAGGACATCTTCCTCAGCGAGCACATCCAGCTCAAGGATTACATCACCAAGCTGCAGGAGAACATCTGGCCCAAGTACGTGGTGGTGGACCCGCAGAACCTGGACAAGATCGAGCTGGTGGTGAAGGAATTGGAGGCGATGGGGCACCCGGTGGACAACCTGTTCGCCGTGAGCGGCTTCCGCAGCCCGTGGTACAACGCAAGCGGGGGGAGCACCGCGGGGCGCGGGCAGCTCAGCCGCCACATGTACGGCGACGCCATGGACATCGCGGTGGACAACGACCGCAACGGCATCATGGACGACCTGAACGGCGACGGGGCCATCAACCTCAAGGACGCCCGCATCATCGGCGCGGCCGTGGACCGGGTGGAGCAGAAGTACCCCAGCCTGGTGGGTGGGATGCACTACTACCCGCCCACGGGCGGGCACAAGGGGATGGTGCACATCGACACGCGCGGCAACCGCGCGCGCTGGTAGACCGTCTTGCACCCAATCACAATGCCCGAAGGAGCGCACCGTGGCCGACCCGCGCACTGAAGAAGCCCGAGAGAACCGCCGGACGAGCGGTCCCAACGACCCCACGCCCGACCTGGCGGGGGTGCGCGACGACGACATGGAGCCGCACGCGGGGCTGCGCTACGTGGCGCGCCTCTTCAAGGTGCTGGCGCTGCTGATCCTCCTCCTGCTGATCGCGGAGGTGGTGCTCCAGATCTGGCGCGCGGGGCTCAACGCCGTTCCCACGCTGCTGGTGAACGCCACGCAGATGATCGTGCTGGGTGCCCTCCTGTGGGGCGCCGGCGACCTGGCGCTGATGCTGATCGAGTCCAACCACGACCTGCGCGCCACGCGCATCCTGGTGGGCCGCCTCAACGGCAAGGTGCAGCGCCTGGAGGCAATGAGCTTCGGCCCGCCGCAGCCGCGCCCCGGCGGGCCACCCGCCCCGCGCCCGGGCGCCGTCGGCTCCAACGCGCCCCTACCCGGAGCCGCCCCGCCCCGCGGCGGGCCCTCGGACGGGCAGTCCGGCTGAACACGAAAGGAGGCGCGGAGAGTGATCTCCGCGCCTCCTCTGTTTCATGCAGGTCCAACCGGGGAGTCGATGATGG
Source organism: Longimicrobium sp. (assembly GCA_036386635.1). Classification (GTDB taxonomy): domain Bacteria; phylum Gemmatimonadota; class Gemmatimonadetes; order Longimicrobiales; family Longimicrobiaceae; genus Longimicrobium. Next base: position 976 of record DASVVI010000521.1, on the reverse strand, counting down.
CGATCGAAGTGACGTACGACCAGGCGCGTGCCTCGCTTGCTACCCTTTGCGACGCCGTCACGCAGGATGGCGAGACGGTGGTCATCCACCGCCGCGGCGCCGAAGACGTAGCGCTCGTCTCCGCCGCCGAGCTGCGCAGCCTCGAGGAAACGGCCCACCTGCTCCGCTCACCGCGGAACGCCCAGCGCCTCCTGCGAGCTCTGCTGCGGTCGCTCGATCGCTCGGCCCCGCCCGTCCACAGCAATGCCACCCACCCGTAAAAAACGTTTCTCACGTGTGCATCGAAGAAAATGTCTCACGCGAAGGCGCAAAGACGCAAAGAAAGCTTCGGTGTGTCTTTCCTTCGCATCTTCGCGCCTTTGCGTGAGATCTGATTTTTAGGTATCGCACATGATTTCTTCGATCGGCGCGTGTGCTACCTGCGAACCACCTCCGCCAGCGCCTCGTCGATGTGGCGGAGGGCGTCAGGGTCAAGGCGGATCCCGGCGGCGGCGGCGTTGGTCTCCACCTGCTCCACGCGCGTGGCACCGACGATGGCGCTGGCCACGTTCGGCTGGCGGAGCACCCAGGCGAGGGCAAGCTGCGCCAGGGTGATCCCCGTCTCGTCCGCGATGGGGCGCAGGCGCTCCACGGCTTCAAGGACGGGCGGCTGGAGGAGCGGCTCCATGAAGGAGTTGGACGACGGGTCGGCGCCGCGCGTGTTCTCGGGGAGCGGGGCGCCGGGGCGGTACTTGCCCGTGAGCACGCCCTGCGCGAGCGGCGACCACACGATCTGCCCCACGCCCGCCTCCTCCGATGCGGGGATCGCGTCGTCCTCGATGGTCCTCACCAGCATGTTGTACTGCGGCTGGTTGGAGATCAGGCGGTGCCATCCCATGCGCTCCTGCATCCCCACCGCGTCGCGAATCTGCTCGCCCGTCCACTGGCTGACGCCCAGGTAGAGCACCTTGCCGGCCTGCACCAGGTCCTCCAGCGC
>DASVVI010000520.1:0-2252 GCA_036386635.1 Longimicrobium sp. | reverse complement strand
CGCCCTTCCAGGTTACCAAGGTCGTCGCGCAGTACGTGGTGGCGACGGCCGACGCGCTGCGCGTGTCCACCACCATCGAGTTCGACCATCCGCTGATCGGGCGGCAGTTCGGGTCGATCGGGCTGGGCGAGGCGCTGCGCCGCGACGTGCTCGCCGCGCGCACCTTTGGCTTCCTGCGCGACGTGGAGGCGATGCGCGGCCGCGGGCTGGCGCAGGGCGGCTCGCCGGACAACGCGGTGGTGCTCACCGAGGACGGGCTGGTGGACGGGACGGAGCTGCGCTTCCCCGACGAGTTCGTGCGCCACAAGACGCTGGACGTGGTCGGCGACCTGTCGCTGGTGGGCGCGCGCATCCAGGCGCACATCGTGGCGGAGAAGCCGGGGCACGCGGGGAACGTGGCGCTCGCGCAGCAGCTCATCGCCCGCGCGGAGAAGAAGGCGCTCACGCGGCCGATCCTGAACATCGAGCAGATCATGCACTACCTTCCGCACCGCTACCCCTTCCTCCTGGTGGACCGGGTGGTGGAGTTCGAGGAGCGGAAGCGGATCGTGGGGCTCAAGAACGTGACCATCAATGAGCCGTTCTTCCAGGGCCACTTCCCAGGCCGCCCCGTGATGCCGGGGGTGATGATCATCGAGGCGATGGCCCAGGTGGGCGGGCTTCTCGTGCTGGAGAACGTGGAGAACCTGGAGGACAAGGTGATCTACTTCATGGCGCTCGACAACGTGCGCTGGCGGCGCCCCGTCACGCCGGGCGACCAGATCCGCTTCGAGGTGGAGCTGGTGCAGGTGCGCGGCGCCACAGTCAAGATGCGCGGCACGGGGACCGTCGACGGCCAGCTGGCGGCCGAGGCGGACATGATGGCCCGGGTCGTGGACCGCTGATGGCGACCGTGACCGAGACCCAGGTGCACCCCACCGCGCTGGTGGACGAGTCCGCCGAGCTGGGCGAGGGTGTGGTGGTGGGACCGTTCTGCATCGTGGGGCCCGGCGTGTCGCTGGGGGCGCGCACGCGGCTGGCCGGGCACGTGGTGATCGAGCGCGACACCGCCGTGGGCGAGGATTGCCAGATCTCGTACGGCGCCGTGCTGGGCACCGACCCGCAGGACCTGAAGTACGCCGGCGAGCGCACCTACCTGCGCGTGGGCGACCGCACCGTGGTGCGCGAGTACGCCACCCTCAACCGCGGCACCGCGGCCTCCGGGCTCACGCAGGTGGGGAGCGACTGCATGCTGATGTCGTACGTCCACGTGGCGCACGACTGCCGGCTGGGCGACCACGTGATCCTCTCCAACGCCGTGAACATGGCGGGGCACGTGAGCATCGACGACTGGGCGATCGTGGGCGGTATGACGCCGATCCACCAGTTCGTCCGCATCGGGCAGCACGCCTTCGTGGGCGGGCAGTCGCGCATCTCCAAGGACATCCCGCCCTACGTAAAGGCGGCGGGGATCCCGCTGGAGCTGTACGGGCTCAACTCGGTCGGCCTCCAGCGCCGCGGCTTCAGCAAAGAGGTGCGCGACGAGCTGAAGAAGGCGTACCGCATCTTCTTCGCGAGCAGCCACAACACCACGCAGGCGCTGGCGCGGGCCCGCGAGGAGCTGCGCGCGCTCCCCGAGGTGGAGGTGTTCCTCACCTTCTTCGGCGGCTCGGAGCGCGGGGTGAGCTTGTGAAGCCGTTGCGCGTGGGGGTGCTGGGGGTCGGGAGCCTGGGGTTCCACCACGCCCGCATCCTGCGCGACGTGCCGGGGGCGGAGATGGCGGGGGTGTTCGATGCTTCGCCGGAGCGCACCGCGCAGGTGGCGAGCGAGCTGGGCGTGCCCGGCTTCTCCTCGCGCGACGAGCTGCTGGCGGGGTGCGACGCGGCGGTGATCGCCGTCCCCACCACGCTGCACGCGGACGTGGCGATGGCGGCGCTGGATGCCGGCGTGCACCTCCTGATCGAGAAGCCGATCGCCTCCACGCTCGAGGAGGCGGACCGCATCGTGGCGCGCGCGCAGGAGCAGGGCCTGGTGGTGGCGACGGGGCACGTGGAGCGCTTCAACAGCGCCCTCCGTGCCTGCGAGCAGTGGCTGGACGGGCCGCAGTTCATCGAAAGCCACCGCCTGGCGCCGTTCGGCCCGCGCGGGACGGACGTGGCGGTCGTGCTGGATCTGATGATCCACGACATCGACCTGGTGCTCGGGCTCGTCGGGCGCCCGGTGGAGTCGGTGGATGCGGTCGGCGTGGGCGTGCTCTCGTCGAACGTGGACAT
>DASVVI010000519.1:0-3270 GCA_036386635.1 Longimicrobium sp. | reverse complement strand
ATCGCCTCCAGCAGCACCACGCCCAGCCCTTCGGTATCGCCCTTGGCGTCGATCACGGCGGGGAGGACGAACGCGTCGCAGCCGGCCAGCCGCTCCGCCTTCTCCTCGTTCGAAACGAAGCCGTGGAAGACGACGTCGCCGTCCAGCCCCAGGCGCCCGGCCAGCTCCTGCAGCCGCGCGCGCTCCGGCCCGTCGCCCACGACGCGCAGCAGCGGCCGCCGGTCAGGGGGGAGGATCGAGAGCGCTTCGAGGAGGAGGTGCACGCCTTTGCGCTCCACCAGCCGGCCCATGAAGAGGAGCTCGGGGCGCGAGCCGGCGGGGCGCGGCGGGGGCAGGGAAGGCGCCGCGTCCACCGCCGCGCCGAAGGGGATCACCTCGGTGCGCACCCCGGGCGCGACCCGCTGGAGCCGCTCGGCGGTGTAGGTCGAGATCGCGGTGACGGCATCGGAGCCGCGCACGATGCGCCGCAGCATCGGCGCGAGGAAGGGGAACTGGCGGTCCATCCAGGTCAGCTCCACCCCGAAAAAGGTGGAGACGAGGGGGATCCCGGCGGCGCGCTTGGCGGCCAGCCCCAGCACCCCCTGCGGGATCGGCCAGAAGGCGTGCACCACGTCGAACTCCCCCGAGCGCGCCAGCCGCGCCGCCGCCCGCGAGCCCGCCGCCACGTACCCGGGCACCAGCGCCAGGAACCAGGGCCGCTCGCGGATCCGGTCGGGCGCCGTCTGGTCGTGCGTCAGCGTTTCCCACGCGCGCGGGGCGTAGCGGAACCGGTGCACGCGCACCCCGTCCACCGTCTGCGAGGCCAAGCCGCGGTACGACGGGGCGAGGACCTCCACCTCCACGCCGCGCTCCGCCAGCCTCCGGATCGTCTCGGTGAGCCAGGGGGTAATGACGTCGTCGGGGTGGCGGGCGTAGGCCGTCACCAGGAACAGAACCTTCACTTGTGGGGGGTCTCCGGCGGGCGTATGTTGTACATCCGTGCCAAGGTACCGCCTCCCACCAGCCGTTTCAAGCACAACTCCGCTCCGCCCTTGCTGCAGCGCGCCCTCGTCATCGTCCCCACGTTCAACGAGAGAGAGAACCTCCCGCGGCTCGTCCCCTCGATCCTCTCGCGCGACGCGCGGCTGGAGATCCTGGTGGTGGACGACGGATCGCCGGATGGAACGGGCGCCATGGCGGACGAGATCGCCGCGGCGGAGCGGCGCGTGCACGTCATCCACCGCGCCGGCAAGCTGGGGCTGGGGACGGCCTACCTGGCCGGCTTCGCCTGGGGGCTGGAGCGCGGCTACGACGTCTTCGTGCAGATGGACGCGGACTTCAGCCACGATCCCGCGCACCTCCCGCAGTTCCTGAACGCCATCGAGGACTACGACCTGGTCCTCGGGTCGCGCTACCTGGAAGGGCGCGTGACGGTGGTGAACTGGCCGATCGCGCGCCTCCTCCTCAGCTACTACGCCAACGTCTACGCCCGCTGGGTGACCGGCCTTCCCGTGGCCGACGCGACGGGCGGCTTCAAGTGCTTCCGCCGCGAGGTGCTGGCCACACTGGACCTGACGCGCGTGGAGAGCAATGGCTACTCCTTCCAAATCGAGATGAGCTTCCGCGCCTGGAAGCTGGGCTTCAGGATCGGCGAGATCCCCATCATGTTCGTGGACCGCGACCTGGGGGAGAGCAAGATGTCGAAGGCGATCTTTCGCGAGGCGATCTGGCGCGTGTGGCGGTTGCGCTTCCTCTCCGCCTTCGGCCGCCTCCGCTCCGCCCGCGAGGGTTCCGCCGCCCTCCCGCCCGCCGCGTGAGCGAGCTCCCCGCCGTCCGCTTCCTGCGCACCCTCTGCGCCGCCGTCCTCCGCGAGGCCCCGCCCGCCGAGGCCGCCGCGCGCGCCCACGACGCGCTGGGTGAGCTCTGGACGTCGCGCCGCTCGCTGGTGCTGGAGGTGCAGTTCACGGGCTTCCTATCGAAGGGAGAGCGGATCGGCGCCGTGGAGCCTGCGTTCCTGCGCGGGGCGGGGCAGCTGATCGTGCACCGCGTGAGCCTCGTAGGCTTCACCCCCGACGCGCGCGAGGAGGACCTGGCCACGCTCTTCACGGCCGCCGCCCGCCCCCCGGCCGAGCTCGGCGCCGAAGGGATCGTGGGCGCCATCCGCGCCGCCGCCCCGCGCGGCATCTACGTAAGCACCTCCACGGGCCAGGTCTACAAGCCCGCGCCGGCGCCCGAGATGCCTGCAGCGTCGGCCGAGGAAGCCGCTGCGCCTGCATCGTCCGTCGCGCCGACTCCCGCCGTTGACGTACCGCCGGCCGCGGCTCCACAGGTGCCGGAGCTTACCACGGTCGAAGACGCGCCGCCCGCCGCATTCGCTCCGCCTGCGGATACAGCCGCACCCACGCCCGACTGGAACTCCGGCTTCACGCTGGACCTGGACGACGGCTCGGAGCTCTCCTCGTTCGAGATCATCGACGACGATGTGGTCCTGGCCCCGGCGCCCGCGGCGGAAAAGCGCCCGTCCGAGTTGCCCGCCTCAGAAGAGCCGGGCGCGAACGACATGTATCACATCTTCCGCGCGAGCTCCGACCGCGGGAACGAAGACTCGGACACTCTCCCGCGCAGGCTGCGGGACTCCGAGAACATGGCGCGGTTCGACGACCTGGCCGAGAGCTGCGCCCGCAGCGCGCTGCGCCACCTGCGCGCCGGCGACCACTTTCAGGCCGTCGCCCTCCTCGAAGCGCTCGCCACCGAGGCCGAGCGCCCCGACCGCACGCGTCTATTCCGCGAATCCGCGACGCAGGCGCTGCGTGGCGTCGGCACCGCGGAGAACCTCCCGCACGTCGTCGACCTCCTCCAGTTCGTGGGGAACGAGCGCGAGCGCGTCCTCCATGTCCTCTTTTTCCTGGGCGGGGAAGCGGTCTCGCTGCTGGAGAGCCACCTCTTCCGCACGCCGGACGCGGAGGTGCGCAGGGCGATCTTCCGGCGCCTGATCCGCGGCGAGGGGGCAGGGCGCCCGACCGTCACCCGCGCCCTGGCCGACTCGCCGGCCCGCGCCCGCACCATCCTCGAGCTGGTCACCATCCCTGAAGTGGACGCCGAGCAGGCGGCCCGCTGGACCGCTGAGGCCGCCGCCCACGCAGACACCACCGTCCGCACCGATGCCGCGCGCACCGCTGCGGCGCTGGGCGGCCGCGGCGGGCTGCGCATCCTGGTGGACCTCCTGGCCGATGCGGACCGCGGAGTGCGCCGTGCCGCGCTGCACGGCCTGGCGTCGCTCAAGGACCCGGC
>DASVVI010000518.1:0-9620 GCA_036386635.1 Longimicrobium sp. | reverse complement strand
TACGGCGTTCATCTCGCCGATCTCGGCCCCGGCGCGCAGGAGGGCCGCCGTCACCTCGCGCACGTCCGACAGCCCCACACTGGCCGACGGGCACGGCCACAGCGCCGACGCCCCGCCGGAGAGCAGGCAGAGCACGAGGTCACGCTCCCCCGCCGAGCGCGCCACCCGCAGCGCCGCCACGGCGCCGGCGAGGCCGTGCGTGTCCGGCACCGGGTGCGCGGCTTCCCACACCTCGATCCCGGGCAGATCCGCGCCTCCGCCGTGCGGCACCGTGATGCATCCCCCCGCCGCGCGATCCCCGAGCACCTCCAGCGCCCCGCGCGCCATCCCCACCGCCGCCTTCCCCGCGCCCACGATCAGCACCCGCTCCACATCGCCCATCTCCACCCCCTCCCCGCCCATCGTCAGCGCATCGCCATCACGCCGCAGCGCACGGAGCACGGCCGCGCGCGGATCCACTGCGTCGATCGCGGCGTCGAGGATGCGGCGGGCGTCTTCGCGCACGGGCATGGGCAGATCTGGTCGTTGGATCGGCGGGAAGGGACGCCGGAGCCCTGGACAACTGGCGGCGCATGTGCCTACGTTGGCGCGCCAGACCCGCCACCCGTCGTGCGGCTCCGACCCCTATCTTCTACGATGATATGACGATCAAGCGGATGGACAACGTTCTCATCGTTGTCGAAGACATGGATGCTGCCAGGGCCTTCTTCGCCGAGCTCGGCATGGAACTGGAAGGCGAGACGACGGTCGAGGGGCCCTGGGTGGATCAGACCGTGGGGCTCGATGGCGTCCGTGCCGACATCGTCATGTTCAAGACGCCGGACGGCCATGGCCGCGTGGAGCTGACGAAGTTCCACACACCGCCGGCGGTCAGGATCGAGCCGGCAAACGCGCCGTCGAACGCGCTGGGCATCCGCCGCATCATGTTCGCCGTCGACGACGTGGACGGCACCGTTGCCCGCCTGCGCCGCCACGGCGCCGAGCTCGTCGGCGAGATCGCGCAGTACAGGGACGTCTACCGGCTCTGCTTCGTCCGCGGCCCCGAGGGCATCATCATCGGACTGGCCCAGCAGCTCAAGTGAGACACTCAATCTGTTCCGCACTAACGCACTAACGCACTAACGCACTTCATCCCTTCACCGGCGTCAGCGGCGCCCGCCCGCCCAGCACCGCGTGCACGTTGCGCGCGGCGAGCATCGCCATCTCCGTGCGGGTGCCGCGCGTGGCGGAGCCGATGTGGGGGAGGAGGACGACGTTCGGCAGCTCGGGCAGGCCGGGGTGCACGGCGGGCTCGTGCTCGTACACGTCGAGACCCGCGGCCGAGAGCGGTCCGTCGCGGAGGGCATCGACCAGGGCGGCCTCGTCCACCAGCGCGCCGCGGGCGGTGTTGATGAGGACGCTCCCCGGGCGCATCCGACGGAGGGCATCGCTGCCGAAGGCGTGGCGCGTGTCGGGGGTGAGCGGCGCGTGAAGCGACAGGACGTCGCTGCGGGCCAGGAGCCCGTCAAAGTCCACGCGCTCCGCCCCCAGCGCGCGCTCGTCATCGGCCGGAAGCGGGGTGCGTGAGTGGTAGATCACCCGCATCCCGAAGCCCCCCGCCCGCCGCGCGACCGCCCGCCCGATGCGTCCCATCCCAAAGATCCCCAGCGTCCTACCTTCGAGGTCGCCGCCGAGGTAGTCCCAGAACCCCCACCCGCCGAACTCCCCCGCGCGCAGCGAGCGCTCCGCCTGCGGAAGCCGCCGCACCGCCGCCAGGATCAGCGCCCACGTCAGGTCCGCCGTCGCGCCGGTGAGGACGTCGGGGGTATTGGTGACGACGATGCCGCGCGCGCGGCACGCCGCCACGTCCACGTGCTCGTACCCGACCACCGCGTTCGCCACCACGCGCAGCCGCGGCGCCCGCTCAAGCAGCGCCGCATCCACGCGGTCCGTCAGAAGGCAGAGGAGCGCCTGCGCCTCGCCCAGCGCATCGCGCCATCCATCCGGCCCGGCGACCGTCCCCACCTCGCGCAGCAGCGCCAGCGCCTCGTCCGGAAGCGGAAAGGTGGTCGCGATGATCGGCTCAGACATCGTCCACGAACCACAATCCATTCAGTTGCGTCACTTTCATTGCTCGATCGCCTTCTCCCAGAGCGAGATGCTCGCCCCCGCCAGCCCCAGCTTGGTGTGCTCGCGGATGCTCATCTCGCTGAACCCCAGCGCCTTCACCACGGGATGGATGGCGCGGCGCCGGCGCTGGAATGCGGTGCGCAGCCGGCGGATGCCACTCGCGGCGAGCCGGTCTTCGAGCGCAGCCAGAGCCTCGCGCGCCACGCCCGTGCCCCGATGCGCGGGGACGACCAGGATCATCCCCAGCAGCGCCACGTCCGGCTGGGGATGCGCGGCCCACCAGCCGATCGCGCCCGCATCGGTGCCGTCGGCCAGCGAGATCAGCGCGACCTCGCGGCCGGGGCGCGCGGCGGCCTCGCGGATCTCGTGCGCGGCGCTCTCCGGGGTGGCACCCTCGAGCCCGGCGACGATGGCGAAGTAGTCCGGCGTGGCGTCGAAGACGGACTGCAGGCGCGGCGCGTCGTCCAGCCCCAGCGGGCGGATGACGAGGCGCGCGGACTCGATGACGGGATCTTCCTGGGACGGCACGCGCTGCACGGTTCGGGACTCGGCGGAAGCGGGCGGGGAAGTTGCCCCGGACCCGCCCGCGGCGTCAAGTTACCCGCCGCGCGCATCCGCCCGTGGATGCGCCGGGGGAGATCCACAGCGGAAGGCGGGGAGCGGTTCGTTGAGCGCACAACTGGAGTCGCGGCACTTCTACAACACGGGCGACGCGGTGCAGCACGTGGCCGGCGTCATGGGCTGGATCGTGGAGGGGTTCGCCCTGTGGGCCGTGGTCCGCTGGGACGATGGCAGGCAGGAAGAGGTGGACCAGCTCGACCCCACCATCTGGGTAGTGGAGCGGGCGGCGCGGGAGTAGCGTTCATCCCAACAGGAGCGGTCCGATGAGGTACGCGGTCGTCATCGAACGGAGCCCCACCGGTTTCGGCGCCTACGCCCCCGACCTTCCCGGGTGCGCCGCCGTCGCGGAGAGCGAGACAGAAGTGCGCGAGCTGATCCGCGAGGCCATCGAATTCCACCTGGACGCGCTTCGCGAAGACGGCGCAGCGATCCCGGCGCCCGTGACGCGCATCGGGTACGTCGAAGTACCGGATGCGGGGTGCTGATGGCGCACTTCGACCAGAGCTGGTGCGCCCGCATCAACGCGCACAAAGCCGCCGAGCCCGCCGCTCCCCCGCCCGAACCTGCGCCCCTTGGCAAGATCGAGGTGCCCATGCAGCACTTCTGCGACATCTGCGGTGTGGAGATGTACGACCACAACTGCAAGATCGTCTGCCCCAACTGCGGCTACAAACGGGACTGCACGGACCCCTGAGTGCGGTGTTAGGGTCGATGCTCCTGACCAACAAGGCCTGGTTCCGCCGTCGCGGAGCCGGGCTTTTGCGCAAAGGAGCGCTGCCGATCTCCGCGCGCCTGCTGCCGCGCAACGCGTGCGGCGGCTGGCGGAACGTTGCGATTGTGCGCGGGGTGCGGCGCAACGATGTTGGGATGCGCAAAAGGCACCTCCCGACACACGACTCGAGAGCACACACGCGATGGCGACGATCGATACACCGAGTGCGATGGAGGCCGCCGAGGGTCTCCTCCGCGAGCGATTCGGGCTCCCGGAGTTCAGGGCGGGGCAGCGCCAGGTCATCGAGGCGCTCTTCGAGCACGGCGGCGCGCTGGCCGTCTTCCCCACGGGCGGGGGGAAGTCGCTCTGCTACCAGCTCCCGGCGCTCCTCCTGGACGGGGTGACGGTGGTGATCTCACCGCTGATCGCGCTGATGAAGGACCAGATCGACTACCTGCGCTCGCGAGGGATCGAGGCGGCGCGGCTGGACAGCTCGCTGGAGCGGCAGGAGGTCGCGTCGGTGGAGCGCGGGCTGCGCGCGGGGACGCTGAAGCTGCTGTACGTGGCGCCCGAGCGCTTCAACAACGAACGCTTCCTGGAGCAGCTGGCACGCGTGCGGATCTCGCTCTTCGCCGTCGACGAGGCGCACTGCATCTCGCAGTGGGGGCACAACTTCCGGCCGGACTACCTGAAGCTCGCGGAGACCGCACGCACCCTGGGCGTGGAGCGGATCCTGGCGCTCACGGCCACAGCGACGCCCGCCGTCGTTCAGGACATCTGCGACAGCTTCGGGATCGCCCCCGCGGGCGCGGTGGTCACCGGCTTCCACCGGCCGAACCTCTTCCTCTCCACCCACCCGGTGGCGTCGTCGGGGCGGGACCGCGTGCTGGTGGAGCGCATCCGCTCGCGCCCGCCGGGCCCCGGGATCGTGTACGTGACGCTCCAGAAGACCGCCGAGAGCGTCGCCGAGGTGCTTGCCGAGGCCGGCATCCCCGCGCGCGCCTACCATGCCGGCATGGATACCGAGCTCCGCTCCGAGGTGCAGGAGTGGTGGAAGGGCTCCGACCGCGCCACCGTGGTGGCGACCATCGCCTTCGGGATGGGGATCGACAAGGCGGACGTGCGCTACGTCTACCACTACAACCTGCCCAAGGGGCTGGAAAGCTACAGCCAGGAGATCGGCCGGGCGGGGCGCGACGGGCTGGATTCCACCGTCGAGGTGCTGGGGAGCATGGAGGACGTGGCGACGCTGGAGAACTTCGCGTACGGTGACACGCCGGACCGCGACTCGATCCGCGGCCTCCTGCGCTGGATCGACGCGGAGCCCGCCACCTTTGAGATCGCGCAGCTCAAGCTGGCCAACCAGCACGACCTGCGGCAGCTCGTCCTGCGCACGGCGCTCACCTACCTGGAGCTGCTGGGGGTGATCCGCCAGGGCACGCCCTTTTACGCCGGCTACAAGGCCAAGCTCCTGGCGCCGCTCCCCGAGGTCGTCGGTCGTTTTTCAGGGGAGCGCGCCCGGTTCATCGGCGCACTTTTCGGACAGGCGAAGTTCGGGCGCACGCTCTACACCATCGAGCCCGACGAGCCGGTGCTGGGCTCCATTGACCGCGGCCGCGTGGTGCGCGCGCTGGAGTACCTGTCGGAGCAGGGATTGGCGGAGCTGCAGGTGACGGACCTGCGCCAGCGCTACTCCAAGCTCGTCCCGCGTCTGGACGTCGAGGCGCTGACGGGCGAGCTGGAGGCGCGCTTCGTACAGCGCGAGGTGGGGGAGGTGGAGCGGATCGGGCAGGTGGTGGAGCTGGTCGAGCGCGACGGGTGCCAGACCAACGTGCTCCTGGAGTACTTCGGCGAGGTGCGCGCGGCGCCGTGCGGCCACTGCACCTGGTGCTCGACGAGGACGCCCACCCGCTTCCCCGCGATTCCGCCGCACCCGCCGGTGGAGCGCGCCATCGACGCCGGCGCCTTTCGCGCGCTGTGCGGCAAGCACCCGGTCGCGCTCGGCACCGCGCGGCGGCGGGCGCGCTTCCTGTGCGGCCTCTCTACCCCTGCGCTCACGCAGGCCAAGCTGACCCGCAACTCCCTCTTCGCCGCCCTCGAGGACCGCCGCTTCGCCGAGGTGCTCGCGTGGTGCGAGGCGATGTAGGAGGGTCCGGTAGACGCTCGTGGAGCGGCAGCCCGCGAACGCGCCGCTACTGCGCGGCCGGCCGTACGAGGGTGGTGTTCGGCTTCGGCGAGTTTTCCACCTCTTCCTCGCCGCGGAGGGCTGCATCAAGGCCCCAGCGGGCGCCGTGGGCGCGCTGCAGGGCGCCCATCGTGAGGTGGACCTGGATGAATGCCACGTCCTCGGGTGTGGCGGACGGCGCGCGCCGCTCGGGACAGCGGCTGACGTCCGCCACCACCGAGTACCACGCGCAGGTGTGGCCGATCCCGAGGGTGTGCACCATCTCGTGCGCGATCAGTCCGGGCGCACCCGGCCGGGTGAAGGCGAGGGCATCGTCCAGCCGCACAGAGCCGTATCCGATGTCGCCGCCGCTGTACGCTACCGATCCGAGCCCCGCGGACCGCAGCCCCCGCTCCACCCATACGAGCACCAGGTCCTCCGGCGCGTCGTCCACAGGGTCCGTCTCGCTGAAGCGCGCGGGCCGGAAGAGATGTTCGCCCAGGTCGCGCTCCAGCTCGGCCACCTCTCGCCAGAAGGCAGCCGAGTCGCGCGCGCTGATGCGCTCCGAGCTGTACCCGTGGTCGAAGGCCACGCGCAACGGAAAGCTCCCCGGCCGCCACGCCGGGACGGTGTTCACGCGAGCATCCAGGCGCGATGAGACGCCGCGCCGAAAGAAGCCGCTGCTGCAATCCCGGCAGGTGGGGGCGAAGCCACGCCGGGCGCTCACCTCCACGATCTGCCCCGCGTGGGTCCCGGCGCGGATCGTCCAGCGGCGCGGCAGCAGGATCATGCGCACCTCCTCGTCCCACTCTCCGCGCGCCAGCGACGCCACGGACGGGTGGAAGACGCGCGCCGCCGGCTCCGCCGCGTCCACCACCATCCGAACCGAGTCGCCGCCCACCGAGTCCGGCAGCGGCACCGCGAACCGCCCCTCCGCATCCGTGGACGCGGTGTCCGACCATGTGCCCGCGTGCGCCGTCACGCGCAGCCCGGCCGTCACGGCCCCATCCGCCGCCCACACCTGTCCGCGGATCGCCTGCGCATCCGCGGCCGGGGCCAGCGTAGCCAGCATCGCCGCCGCACCCAACGCGCGCACGATTATCGATCGTATCGACATCCAAGTACCACTCGCTGAAGCACTTGCGCGTCCACCTCGCCGCGCGGCCCGCTCTGTACACCGTATTCGGGAACAGGTTACAGGGGTCAGGGAAAAGCCCGCTGAGTCCGCGCGCTGGGCCGCTCGTGTCGCCCCGGTTTGGCCTACCCTCAACCCCCGCCGATCCACTGCTGGCGTGGAATGATCGCAAGCGCGCAAGTCGTTGCCATTGCTAGATTTGTCTCAGTTGGCGTGCACGAATGAGAGTGTTGACAACAGCTTCGGAGCGCAGGTATCCTGGGGTGCCGGTGCGCGCCCCACATCGACCAGGAATCACTATGAGCACAAGACAGTCGGACGCGAAAGGGAGACTATCCGCATTCTTCTACGGGATGGCGCACGCGCTCGATCTCGGAGGCACTTTGGCGCGCGACCGTGGGCGGTTCGCGGGCGGATTCGAGAGCGATGCCCGCGCGCTCCGCGGCGACTGGGAACGTGTATTCCGGAGCTTAGACGGAGTCGTGGATGCCGGGGCGGAGAGCGAAGCAAAATAGGAAGGCCGCCGCCGAGCGCGGGAAAACCCCTGCCGTTCCAGAGCGGGAGCGGCAGGGCGAATTTTTCCCGGGTGAGATCCGCGTCTCGCGGGTCAGCACGACTTTCAGCGGTCCGATCCCTCTCCCTACGCACCTCCGGGAATACGAACAGGTGCTTCCCGGGTCCGCGGACCGCATCGTGACGATGGCTGAGGCCGAGGCACACCATCGCCGTGCATCAGAGGGCCGCCTGATCCGCCTCTCCGAGTGGGGGCTGTTGGCGGCGCTCCTGATCGCGCTCGTCGGCATGATCGGCGGATTGTACGTCACCTTGCGGGGAAAGTCTCTCGAGGGAATGGGGACGATCGGAGTCACGATCGTTGCTCTGGTGACGGTATTTGCCCTTCGGAAAGAGCCACCGGGCGAGAGTGATTGACCCGAATCCTTCATGCCGAAAAGCGGAGCGGGAGCGCCGCGGCATCGAAGCAGCCCCCGCTCGCTCTACCTGACCCTTGTCCTCTACCGGTTTGGCTTGCTCGCGCGCGAGCCGGGCTGCGGTTGGTTGCCGGGGGTGAAGCCGCCACGGTTGTAGCCGGAGTACGAGTGCTCCTGCGTGGGACGGTGGCGAAGGTGGTCGGCGTAGTTGCCGTCGGAGCCGCGGGCGATCTCGCGGGCGCCGGGGGCCCAGCCGTAGCTCCGGTCGTAGCCGCGCCCCGTGCGGAAGGCCAGGCTGTCGCGGTTGTACTGCTGGAGGTACTGGTTGTCGTAGCGCACGCCGCCGTCGTTGGCGTCGCCGCGCATCTGCCGGTCGTAGCCGCGGATGCCATTCAGCGGGCGCCCCTGCGCGCCGTGGGGGCTCCGGTCGAAGGGGTCCTGAAACCAGCCCTCGCGGTTGAAGCCGCCCGGAGGCTGGCGGTAGCGCCCCTCGTAGCCGCCCCACCCGCCCAGCTCCTGCGAGTGCTCGCGGCGATAGTGGCCGTACGCGCCCTGCCAGTTCCCCTCATCCTCCCGCATCCCGTGGTAGTGCCCGTCGGCCCAGTTGGGGTCCAGCGGGTGCGGGCGGCCCCAGTCCGGGCGCACCGAGTTCTGCTGGATTCCCTTGTACTCCCGGTTGTCGTAGCCGTGGCGCGCCATCGTCTGCCTCCTTCTGCATTCGAACATGTTCCCGGATCTGCCCGAGTCTTGCATCGCCATCTCGCAAGATCCCTTCCGCTTCCGGAATACCGCGGAAGGGGAGGCGTTCACCGCGGATGGAGGTGAAGGATGAGGAGAAGCATGGCGCAGACCGGCGCGCTCGTATTCGGAGCCGCGTTCCTGCTGTTCGGTGTGCTGGGGCTGTTCGTGCACAACGGGATGGGGATGGAGGCCGACAACGAGACCGCCGGGAAGCTGCTGGGGCTCTTTCCGGTGAACCTGCTCCACAACATCGTGCACCTGGCGTTCGGCGTGTGGGGGATCGTGGCGTCGCGCAGCCATGCCGCGTCGCGCGGCTACGGACGCATCGGCGCCGTGATCTACGCCGTGCTGGTGGTGATGGCCTTCGTCGATCCCACCACATTTGGCCTGGTCCCCATCGGCGGCAACGACATCTGGCTCCACGCCGTGCTCGCCGCCGGCCTCGCCTACATCGGCTTCGCCGCCCGCGACACGACGGCCCACGCCCGCGTGTAGCGAGCGGCGGTCCGCTGATGAACTTGATGCCCCTCGCCAGCCGGCGCGGGGCATCGAACGTTCACCCGTTGGCAAACAAAACCCCCGGCCCGCAGACCGAGGGGGGCCGGGGTAGCGCTTGCGCGATAGCCCCGGGGATGACGTGCGGTGTAATTAGCGTAGTCTGGCGTCAGCGCGCAAGCTGTTTCGTGGCATAATCAAAACCTCGTTCGGCGGGTGGCGGGTATGGGGCGCGATGCGCTCCGTTCGGTGCTCGTGCCGAATAGCGCCGGGGCGGCTATCTTCCTTTTCACTCACCTCCCGCTCACCATCACGCCTCATGCCTCAGCCGATCATCCAGGTAGACGCTTTCGCGGACCGCGCCTTCACCGGCAATCCCGCAGCGGTGTGCATCCTGCCCGCGCCGCGCGAGGAGGAGTGGATGCGCAGTGTCGCGTCCGAGATGAACCTGTCCGAGACCGCGTTTCTCCACGCGGAGGAGGATGGATGGCGGCTGCGGTGGTTCACGCCGGAGGTGGAGGTCGCTCTTTGCGGGCACGCCACGCTGGCCACCGCGCACGTGCTGTGGGAGGATGGGCACCTGTCGGCGGGCGAGGTGGCGCGTTTCCACACTCGTAGCGGGCTGCTGACGGCACGGAGGGCGGGGGAGTGGATCGAGCTGGACTTTCCCGCGAAGCCGATCCTCGACGCGCCCGCGCCGGATGGGCTGGCGGA
>DASVVI010000517.1:0-3779 GCA_036386635.1 Longimicrobium sp. | reverse complement strand
CGGGTGGGAGCCCAAGCCCCTCCAGGGAGCCCAGTTGGCGTAAATGAGGGTTTTACCTCGATTTTACGGCCCGTGTCGCCGTGCTTCCCGCCTCTCCGCGCCCCACGAGACCCCCAGGCTTCCCAAGACGCTCCAGCCGCTAGACCTGGCCCTGAATCTGAATTGCGACGCCCCTGAACTGAACTGCGCCGCCCCTCCCCCAGGTTTTCACACGGTCTCTGGTGGGGGAGGGGCCGCGAGGAACGAGCGGGGGCGGGGGCCCGCGGCCCTCCTACTCCCGCAGCCGCTCCTCCAGCTCCCCGTCCGGCGACACGAACACCGTCTTCGCCTGCTGGATGGTCACGCGGCCGGGCGGCGCGCCGCGCGGCTTGCGCACGTAGCGGCGGCGCGTCCAGTCCACGGCGACGGTGCCGGACGAGCGGGCCTTGCTGTGCCACGCGGCCAGCGTCGCAGCCTCTTCCAGGTCGCGGGCGGGGGGGGCGCCCTCCTCCTGCCAGCGCAGCACCACGTGGGAGCCGGGGACGGAGCGCGCGTGCAGCCACACGTCGCCCGGCGAGGCGTGGTGAAAGGTGAGGCGGTCGTTGTCCTCGCGCGTGCGCCCCACCCGCACCTCCAGCCCGCCCGACGTGCGGTAGACGCGGTACGGCTTGCGGTCGCGCACCTGCGCCGGGCTCTTCGCTTCTTTCGACTCCGCGCGGCGCAGGGCGGCCTCCATCCACGGCGGCGGGTCGCCGGCCTCCGCGGCGGCGATGCCTTTCTCCCAGCGGCGCACCTCGGCCTCCGCGCGCTCGATGAGGCCAGGGATGCGCTCGGCGATGCGGTCCAGGCGGCGCGCTTCCTCGAACCAGCGGTTGGCGTTCTCGTGCGGGCGCAGCGCGGGGTCTACGGTGAGCTTGACCTTGCGGCCGTCGTGGTCGTACACGGTCACGCGCGAGGCGCCGTGCTGCACGCGGTGCAGGTTGGCCAGCAGGAGCTCGCCCTTTGCGCGCAGCGGCTCCGCGGCGCCGACGCCCTGCAGCTCGGTGTAGAGCTTGGCGGCGCGGCGGCGGACGCCCTCCAGGCGGCGGCGGGCGCGGGTGAGGAGGCGCGCGATCTCCTGCTCGCGCCCCGGCACCTCGTCCGAGGTCGCCAGCGTGGCCCAGGCAGCGAGGAGGGTGGGGAAGGGCTCGGCCGCGATCCCGTCCAGCCGGCGCGGGTAGGGCTGCTTCCCCCAGCGCGCGTCCAGCAGCACCGGCTCCGTGTCGCCCGCGTGGACGTGCCACCAGCGTCCGAAGGCGGGGTCCAGCGCCGCCGGGTCGTCGCTGACGGCGGCGTCGCCGAGGATGGCGTCCGCGTTCAGGGGGCTGGCGTCCGCGAAGCCGCGGAGGAGCTCGCCGCGGCGCTGGTCCGGGGCGGCGAAGGCCAGGCGCAGGTGCCACTCCACGCGCAGGCGGTCGCGCTCCGTGGTGCGCGCGGAGAGGCGCGCCTGCGGGGCCGGTGGCGCGTACTCCTCGCCCGCGTGCAGCCGCCGCCCGCCCGCCTCGCGCGAGCGGAGGACGGATACGATGCGCCGGTCCGCGCCGTCCACCAGCAGCGCGTTCCACTGGTTGGTGTGCAGCTCGAAGAAGAGCGAGCGAGCGCCGCCCCGGAAGCGGTTCCCCTCCTGCAGCTCGATGCGCAGGAGCCGCTCGTCTGGCGCGGCGGCCACGCGAACGATGCGCGCCTCGGGGGCGTGCCCCTCCAGCCCCTCCGGCCGCGGGACGATGCGCACCCAGCCGCGCGTGGGGTGCAGGTCCAGGCGCAACGCCTCGCCGCCGTCCAGCAGCAGCAGGGCGGAGAGGTCCTTGTCGAAGACCGGCGCGGGGTGGGCCGCACGCCCCTGCAGCAGGGCGTCCAGCTCCGCCGCGAGGGCGCGGACGAGCGGCGGATCGAAGCGGATGGCGTTTGACACCCCCGGAAGATCCGGCTAGCTTCCCGCCACGTCAACCCGCTGTTTTTGGACCGCATTTCGGCCCGGCGGCGCCTAGCGATGGCTGGGCCGGGGAGAAAGGTGCACATGTCCACGCAAAGCGGGAACGGCGTTCGGAAGGTCTCCGTGCGGGACCTCCGCGAGATGAAGCGCCGCGGCGACAAGATCGCCGTGCTCACCGCGTACGACTTCCTCTTCGCCCGTGTGGTGGATCGCGCGGGCGTGGAGGTCGTGCTGGTGGGGGATTCGCTGGGCCAGGTGGTGCTCGGGCTGGACAGCACCCTCCCGGTGACGCTGGACGACATGATCCACCACGCGCGCGCCGTGCGCCGCGGGGTGGAGCGCGCGCTGCTGGTGGTGGACCTCCCCTTCCTCACCTACCACGTCTCGCGCGAGGATACCCTGCGCAACGCGGGGCGGGTGATGCGGGAGACGGAGGCCAACGCCGTCAAGCTGGAGGGCGGCTCGCCCGAGACGGCGGCGATGGTGCGCGCGCTGGTGGACGCCGGGATCCCCGTGATGGGGCACCTGGGCTTCACCCCGCAGTCGGTGAACGTCACCGGCGTGCGGGTGCAGGGGAAGGGCGAGGAGGCGCGCGAGCGCATGCTGGCCGACGCGCGCCGCCTGGAAGAGGCCGGCGCGTTCTCCGTCGTGCTGGAGCTGGTGCCGCGCGCACTGGCGGAGGCGATCACGGCGGAGCTCACCATCCCCACCATCGGCATCGGCGCCGGCGTGGGGTGCGACGGACAGGTGCTGGTGCTGCACGACATGCTGGGGATCAACACGGAGTTCCAGCCCCGCTTCCTGCGCCGCTTCGCCGAGGTCGGCGAGGCCGCGGCGGCCGGGATCGACGCGTTCGTGAAGGCGGTGAAGGGGGGCGAGTACCCCGCCGCGGAGCACACCTTCGAATGACGGCGACACTGGCCGTGGCCCGCACCGTGGCCGAGGTGCGCGAGGCCGTCCGCGAGGCCCGCGCGGCGGGGAAGACCGTCGCGCTCGTCCCCACCATGGGCTACCTGCACGAGGGCCACCTCTCGCTGCTGGACGAGGCGCGCGCCCGCGCGGACGTGGTGATGATGTCCATCTTCGTGAACCCCCTCCAGTTCGGGCCCACGGAGGACCTGGACCGCTACCCGCGCGACCTGGACCGCGACCTGGCGCTGGCCGCCACGCGGGGCACGGAGCTGGTCTTCGCGCCGAGCGCGGCGGAGATGTACCCGCACGGCGAGCCGGCGGTGCAGGTGGTGCCGGGGCCGCTGGCGGAGCGGCTGTGCGGCGCGTCGCGGCCGGGGCACTTCGGCGGCGTGCTCACCGTGGTGGCGAAGCTGTTCGGAATCTTCCAGCCGGACGTGGCCGTATTCGGCCAGAAAGACTTGCAGCAGGCCACCCTCATCCGCCGCATGGTGGACGACCTGAACATCCTCGTGCGGGTGGAGGTCGCCCCCATCGTTCGCGAGCCGGACGGCTTGGCGATGAGCTCGCGGAACGTGTATCTTTCCGCGTCCGAACGGCAGAGCGCGCTGGCGCTCTCGCGCGGACTTGGGCGGGCGCGCGAGATGTGGGACGCGGGCGAGACGGACGCGGCCACGCTGCGTGCCGCGCTGTGGAGCGAGATGGCGCTGCCGGGCGTGGAACCCGAGTACGCGGAGGTGGTCGATCCGCGCACGCTGGAGGGAGTGGAGAGGGCGGTGCCGGGCACGGTGATGGCCGTGGCGGCTCGTGTTGGCAGGACGCGGCTGATCGACAACGCGATCCTGTCCTGAAGGGTCAACTCGGCGAACAGGGGGATGGCCCTATGCTGCGCACCATGTGCAAGTCCAAGATCCACCGG
>DASVVI010000516.1:0-2084 GCA_036386635.1 Longimicrobium sp. | reverse complement strand
AGCAGGTTGGCGACGTTGGCGCAGGCGATCAGCAGCAGGAGGCCGACCACCACCAGCAGGAGCAGGAGTGCGGGACGCGTCTCGCCCACCACCTGGTCGTGCAGGGAGAGGACGTCCATCCGCCATCCCGCCGGGTAGTCGTCAGGGAAGCGCGCGCGCATCCCGCGGGCGAGCGCATCCACCTCGGCGCCCGCGCGCTCCGGGGTGACGCCGGGGGCGAGGCGG
The DNA here is from genome assembly GCA_036386635.1 of Longimicrobium sp. GTDB lineage: Bacteria > Gemmatimonadota > Gemmatimonadetes > Longimicrobiales > Longimicrobiaceae > Longimicrobium. The sequence continues at coordinate 1,859 of DASVVI010000516.1, read as the reverse complement.
GCGATGGCGCGCAGGTACTTGTCGCCGCGCGAGGCGGACTCGGCGGGCGCGAGCGGCATCCACAGCTCGGGCCGCCTGGGGAAGAGGAAGCCGCCGGGGTTGGGAAGCTCGAAGCCGCGTGGCATCACGCCCACCACGAGCACCGGCTCGCCGTCCAGCGACACGGTGCGCCCCACGAGCGCCGGGTTGGCGCCGAAGCGGCGCGTCCACAGCTCGTGGCTCAGCACGGCGACGCGGGCCAGCCCCTCGTCGTCGGCAAAGGTGCGCCCCTGCGCGGCGTTCACCCCCAGCACGCGAAAGAAGCCCGGCGACACGTCCAGCGCAGCAAGGTGCTCCGGGTCGCCCGACCCGGCGAGGTTGGTCTCGGTGTAGCTGAGCGCGGCCCAGCTCTTCACCGAGCGGCTCCCGCGCGTCAGGTCGTCGAGCTCCGCGGGCGCCAGCGTGACGCGCTCCAGGCCCGGCTGCGGGAAGCGGTTCCACACCACCACCAGCCGGTCGGCATCGGGAAAGGGGAGGGGCCGCAGGAGCACCGCGTTGGCGACGCTGAAGATCGCCACCGCCGCGCCGATGCCGAGCGCGAGCGTGGCGAGGGCGGCGGCGGTGAACCCCGGCGTCCTGAGGAAACCGCGTACCGCCTGGCGCAGGTCGCTGGCGATGGTGCCCATGCTCGTCCTCCCGGGAGAGTGCCCTGCCGCGTAGCCGCGGCTGCGGGAGACTGAGGGCGAGCGCCGTGCCCGTTTGGTTGGACGGAGTCAACGGGGTGATGCCAAAGGAGTTGCGGCGGGTGCGGAGGGGTCGCGGCCGCGCGCTTCTGTGCGCTCCTGGGATTCCCGCGTCCCACATGCGGACAGCGGGCAAGGGGAGGATTCTCCCGACGCCGGGGGAGCGAAGATCATGCATTTCCCCACAGCGCGAAACGGCCGATCTCCGATGGTGCGGGCCTGCGCGGGGGCGCATCGTTGAGGCGCAGACTGGAAACCCGATCTCAACCCCCGGAGGAACGGAGCCCATGCGCGACGCGATCGCCTGCCCCACCGCCCGGATCGTCCTTCCCGGGCACCCCGATGCCGAAGCCGACGTGGCGGTGAACGTGTACCCCTTCCGCTTCAGGGTCGCGCGCACCTTTGGGTTCCTGGCGCTCTGGATCGGCTCCACCGTGACCACGCTGATGGTGACCTTTGGCGATCCCTTCCTCACCGCCATCCCCTTCATCCTGGGCGTGGTGGGGGTGCATCGGAGCTGGCGCGGGCGCTTCCGCGTGGCGCGCTTCCACGGCGTGTGCCCGCGCTGCCAGGCCCCGCTCGCGCTGGGCGAGGGCTCCAAGATCGGCTCCCCCCACCACCTCGTCTGCTACCGCTGCCACCACGAGCCGCACCTGGTGCTCGCCGCCTGAGCGACGGCAACTGATCCCGCGCATTCGGGTCTCTGGCGCTCCACCCGCTCTCCTGGCTATGTATCAGCCAGGAGGGATCTTTCGCACCTCGCCCACACGCTTTCTTGATGGGGAGCCGCCATGCGAGGAATCGACGCCGGATGCCGCACGGGGTGGATAGCGGCTGCTCTGGTGCTGGCGCTGCTGGCGACCGCGGAACGAGCCGCCGCGCAGCCGGCAACGGTGACCACCTGCGTCGTGCGCGACACCGGGCTGTCGCCGTTCACCATGCCGGTGGGCGATACGGCCGCGTTCCAGGACAGCGTCCGTCGCGCGGAGGTGCTGCCGCATTCCGGTTACGCGGGGGAACAGCCCTGGTTCACCGTGGGTTGGCCCATCGTGTTTCGGGGACAGAGGATGGCGAAGTACGGCCGGGCACGCTTCATCGACGGGAACCTACTGCGCCGCGTCGGTGAGCACGAGGGTG
>DASVVI010000515.1:0-3152 GCA_036386635.1 Longimicrobium sp. | reverse complement strand
TCCGAGTGAGTTGCTCGAGAACGGCATGCAGCTTGGTAAGCTGCTCCGGGAGAAAAGGCGCAAGCGCAAGGTGCAGCTAACCTGCTTCCAGAGAAACTGTTAGGGGGCAAAGTTAGCGCTTATGGGGATTCATCCCCCGGTGGCTTCCCCCGGCGACCCATCCCCCGGCGACCCACCGCCGGACCCGCCTCACGCCTTCCGCGCCCATCCGCTCGCCCGGAGCCTGCGAAGGCAGGCTTCCCGCCGTTGTTGCAGCGGTTTCAACCGCCGGACCCCACTGACCAGCCCCCCTACAACCCCCGCTCGTACACCCGGTACGTCTTGTACAGCTCGAACCCCACCTTCTCCAGCGCCTGCCGCATCAGGAAGTTGTCCTCCAGTATCCACGACGCCTCGCCCTGCTTGTATCCGCGCTCGCCGGCCGCCTGAAAAGTGCGCAGGTACATGGCGGCGCCGATGCCGGACGACTTCTGGTACTCGGGGCGCAGGCCGAGCGTCATGATGCGCGCGGAGCCGATCTTCCGCTTGTGCCAGAGGAACTTGAGGAAGCCGAAGGGAAAGAGCTTGCCGTCGGGGATGTGCCGGATCGCCTCGTTCAGGTTGGGAAGGGAGATGGCGAAGCCCACCGGAACGCCCTCCTTCTCCGCGACGATGCAGAGCGCCGGGTCCACGACGGACTTGAGGTCCTTGGCCATGTACGCGAACTCCTCCGGGGTCATCGGCACGAACCCCCAGTTGCGCGCCCAGGCGGAGTTGTAGATCTCCTGGATGATGGCGACCTCGTCCTGCAGGCGGCGCAGGTTGATGGAGCGCAGGGTGACCCCTTCGCGCCGCGTCATCCGCTCCACCCCGCGCACGAGCCGCTCCGGCGGGATCGGGCTGCCGATCCAGTAGGCGAGCAGGTCCTTGGCCTTCACCATCCCCACCCCTTCCAGCAGCGCGCCGTAGTAGGGCGGGTTGTGCGACATCGCGAAGGCGGGCGGCGTGCCGAAGCCGTCCACCAGCACCCCGGGCGACGCGATCTCCTCGTTGGTGGAGAGGTTCATGGGGCCGCGCATCGACTCCATCCCGCGCGCCTTGAGCCACCCCGCGGCCGCATCGGTGAGCGCGCGGGCCACGCGGGGATCGTCCACCGACTCGAAGAGGCCGAAGAAGCCTACCCGGTCCTCGTGGAATTCGTTGTGGCGGTGGTTGACGATGGCCGCGATGCGCCCCACCGTCTCCGCGCCGCGCTCGGCGACGAAGTAGGCGACGTCTGCGTGCTGGTGGAAGGGGTGCTTGGCGCGGTCCAGCGCCGGCTCCACCGCGACCCGCAGCGGCGGCACCCATTGCGGGTCGCCGGCGTTGGCCGTCCAGGCGAAGTCGATGAAGGCGCGAAGCGACTCGCCCCGCGGGACCTCACGGACCCGCAGGGCGGTGGACGAAGCGGCGGTGACTGGAGCCGGCATCGGAGACGGAGAGGGGGGTTCAGCGGAGCCCGAGCTGGCGCCCCACGCGGCCGAAGGCGTCCAGCACGAAGTCGAGCTGCTCGGTGGTGTGCGTCGCCATCACCGAGGTCCGCAGCCGGCACGAATGCTCGGGCACGGCGGGCGGAAGCACCGGGTTGGTGAAGACTCCCGCGTCGAACAGCGCGCGCCAGAAGACGAAGGTCTGCTCGATGTTCCCCGAGGCCACGGGGATGATCGGCGTCTCGGAGGTCGCGGTGTCGAAGCCCAGCGACTGGAGGCCGCTGCGCAGGTAGTCGGCGTTCTCCCAGAGGCGGGCGCGGCGCTCCGGCTCGCGCGCCATCACGTCCAGGCAGGCCAGCACCGTGGCCACCGCCGAGGGCGGCATGCTGGCGCTGAAGATGAGCGGCCGCGCGTGGTGGCGCAGGTAGTGGATGACGTTCTCCGGCCCCGACACGGCGCCGCCGATGGAGGCGAACGACTTGGAGAAGGTGACCATGGTGAGGTCCACCCGCTCCTGCATGCCGAAGTGCTCGGCCGTGCCGCCGCCGTTGGGCCCCAGCACGCCCACCGAGTGCGCGTCGTCCACCATCAGCCGCGCCCCAAACTCCTCCGCCACGTCGGCGACGGCCGGAAGGTTGACGATGTTTCCCTCCATCGAGAAGACACCGTCCGTCACCACCAGCGCCCCGTTGGCCCCTGCGTTGCGCTCCAGCGCGCGGCGCAGACCCTTGAGGTCGCCATGCGGATAGCGCACCAGGTCGCCGGCGGCCAGCTGCGCGCCATCGACCAGAGAGGCATGGTTGAGCCGGTCCTGCACCACCACGCTGCCCCGCGTCACCAGCGCGGAGATGACGCCCAGGTTGGTCTGATAGCCGGTGCTGAAGACGATCGCCGCCTCGGCGCCCATCAGGGCGGCCAGGCGGTGCTCCAGCTCCTCGTGCAGGTCCAGCGTGCCGTTCAGGAAGCGGCTCCCGGTGCAGCCGGTGCCGTAGCGGTACATCGCCTCGCGCGCGCGCTCCAGCACGTACGGCTCGTGGGTGAGCCCCAGGTAGTTGTTGGAGCCCACCATGATCTTGCGCTCGCCGCGGATCACCACCTCCGTGTCTTCCGAGGCCTCGATGGCCTGGAAGTACGGATAGAGGCCGCGCCCCATCATCTCGCGCGCCGCGGTGTAGCGGTCGCACTTGTCGAAGAGGTCCGCCATGCGCCGCGAGGTCGTCGCCACAGTAGCCATCAAAGCCATCCCTGAGTTCGGTACCACCGGGCCGTCTCGGCCAGACCCCGGCCCAGCGGCATCGCTTCGTCGGCCGAAAGGAGGGCTTCGGAGCCGGAGAGGTCACACTCCCACGCCTCCGCCAGCACCTCCTCCGCCTTCTCGCGGTTGAACACCCCCGCCCCTCCCCACCGCCCCGCCAGCGTCCCCGCCGCCCGAAAGAGCGCCGGGGGAATCGGGATGCGCAACGGAGTCGTCTCCAGCGCCGCGCCGATCCCGTCCAGCAGCTCGCCGAAGGGGTGGGCGCGCGGCCCCGCCACGGCGTACGTGCCGGGAGCCATGTCGGCGGCGCGGGCGAAGGCTCGCACCAGGTCCGCCACGTACACAAGCTGGGCACGCCGGGCGGCCCCCGCGGGGAGCGGGGCCAGGCGACGCTTCACCAGCTTGAAGAGGGGGAGAAAGGAGGCACGGTCGCCGGGACCGTACACGGC
>DASVVI010000514.1:0-8954 GCA_036386635.1 Longimicrobium sp. | reverse complement strand
GTGGGCTCGCTGGCTTTCCCGAAGATGCTCGACGACAACCCTGCGGTCACCCACGACCCGCTCGACGAGTCCGACGACCCCGAGCGCCCGGTCTTCCACGACGACCGCAACGAGAACATGATCGCGGACGACGAGGAGACGGAGGGGGCCCCCTCCCCCCGGCCCCCTCCCGCGGGAGCGCAGGGCGGGTGAGGGGGAGAACCCCGCTCGCGTCGCGGGCATCGCCGGGCCCCCTCCCCCGCTCGTTCCTCGCTGCCCCTCCCCCAAACGGGGGAGGGGTGTTTGCGTGCATCCGTGCCGGTCGTCCGGCCCGCCCTGCCGCACCGAACCCGTAGGGGCGCGATTCATCGCGCCCACCCTCGCCCCGGCCTCGACCCCCGCCCTCGGCCCAGATCCGCGTAGGGGCAGACCTCCGTGTCTGCCCTCCCTCGCCCCGGCCTCGACCCCCGCCCCTCGGCACAGATCCGCGTAGGGGCCGCCCCGCGTGGCTGCCCGTGCCTTCCCCCGCGCCGATCTCCGCGAATGGGGCTGGGGCTCGGCTCAAAACAACGGCGCCAGGGTGGCACGGAGGGTGGCCGCGGGGACGGGGGCGCTCGCTTCCACCAGGACACCGGACCGCGTGAAGGCAATGCAGGTGGCACCAGCATCCGGCGCCTCGCAGGGGTGCGGGGCGCGGGCGCCGGCGCCCCGCCACTGCAGGAGCGAGAGCGCCGTGCCGTCTGGAAGGCGCTGGGTCACGCGTACCGCGGAGCGCCCCTCCCCCTCCCCCAGCTCGATCTCCAGCAGCGGCAGGCTCGGGACGGTGACCAAGGGGCGCCTGAGCAGCCGCTCCGCCTCGGCGCGATCCACGGTGCGCCACGCGTCCGCCGGTGGAGCGGCTATGCCCACCGCCGTGGCCGAGCGGCTCCTGGCGGCGGTTCCCTGGCCCGTCACGACCACACCTTCCAACCCCAGCACATCGGAACCCAGCGCGAAGTTGAGCGTGTTCGAGGCTCCTGGCCGCGCGACGAGCGAGCGGCCCTGGCTCGCCAATCCGACCCGAGAGGCGAACACCTGGACGGTGCCGCTCGTTGCGGGAACGGAGAGGGTGTAGCTCCCGTTCGCGTCGGTGACGGTCCTGGCCGCAAGCGTGGGGACGCTCACGGTCGCGCCGGATACGGCCGCGCCCAGTGCGTCCGTGACCCGCCCGCGCAGCGTCACCGTCTCCTTGGCGCTCTCCACGCGGGCTCCCGGGGTGCGCTCTGCCAGCCGGGCGGCAGGGGTGCTCGCCACCGGCGGCGGGGGAGCCGCGGCCAGCACGGGGGGTGATGAAGGCGGCGGCGGCGCGGACGGTGGTGGCGGCGGGGGGACCGGCTCCTCGGCTACCTTGACCGACGGTGCGGGCGGCGGCGGCGAGGTCTCGGCCATCGCCACCGGCTCGGGTGCGGCCGGAGCCACGTCGAGGGCTACCACGGGGGCGAATGGGTCGGTGCGGCGCTCGCTGCCATCCGCGCGCGGGGAAACGGGCGTGGGGTTCCGCGCGGCGCCGGTGGCGGCCGGCGCGGACTGCACGGCGGGCGCGGAGCTGGCGGACCTCTCGGGACGGGCGTCGACGACGGGCACGGGCGGGCGGGCGGCGGGCCCGTTGATGGCGATGGGGGCATCCGGCTCCGGGCGCGCCATCCACCCGATCCCCAGGGCGATCAGCACGCTCGCCGCCCAGCCGAGGACGACCCACGGCCGGGCGGTGCGCCGCGCGGGCGCCGGGGCGGGGAAGGGGATCACCCCCGGCGACGGGTGTTCCGCCGGGTCGGCGCGGCGCAGGATGGAGGACGCTTCGTCGCGAATCCGCCGCTCCTCGCCGGCGCGGGCGCGGCACGCGGCGCACTCTTCCAGGTGCCGCTCCAGCGCGCGCGCACCCGCCGGGCCGGCGGACGGCAGCTCGCCGTCCAGCCAGGCGTGCAGGAGGCCCTCATCCACGTGCTGCATGCGTTCCTTCCAGGAGCGTGTGTGCCTCCACCAGCCTCCGCCGCGCGCGGGCCAGGGTGGTGCCGATGGCCCCCTGCGCGAGCCCCGTCTGCTCCGCGATCTCCGGGTAGCTCAGACCCGCGTCCCACAGGAGCAGCACCTCGCGGTCGCGCTCGCCGAGCCGGTCCAGCGCCTGCCTCACCTTCTCCACCTGTTCCCCATGCTCCATCTCTTCCGACGGAGGGGGGGCGGCGCGGCCCTCGTGGTGCGCCTCGTCCTTGAGGAGCGCCAGGTGCTTCTTGCGGCGGATGACGGTGCGCGCCTCGTCGCGGGCCAGGTTGGCGGCCACGTGGAAGAGCCAGGCGCGCGGGTTGTCCGGCGCGCGGCCCAGGGCACGGGCGAACGCTTCCTGGGCCAGGTCCGCGGCGCGCTCGGCATCCCATACCTTGTGGTAGAGGAAGCGCACCAGGTCCCGGTGGGTCTTGCGGTAGATCTCCCCCCAGTCTGCCGTCACCGTTCGCGCCGGTCGAGAGGGCGGCCCCGCCGGGGCCGCGTGGAAGTCGGGGCGCGGGGGCGCCTCGTCTGCTTCACAAGATAGGACGCGCTCCCCCGCAACGCTTGCACACTGTGCAACGGAGGCCGCGCGCATCGTCATACATCAGGAGCGAGGCACTCCCGCCTCGTGCCCGATGTCCCCGGTGCGCGGAGGTCCCATGCAAAGAGCCGCTGTTGGAGCCGTTGCTTTCCTGCTGGCCGTGGCGGGCGCCATGCAGGCCTCCCCAGCGCGCCCGGCGCCGCCGGCGGTCGTCTTCACCGGAACCGTGCGCGGTCCCGCCTCGCGCCCGCTCTCCGGCGCGACGGTGGGGTTGATGGGTACGGCCAATCGCACTACGACTCGCGCGGACGGCACCTACCGGCTCGTGGCGCCGGCCGCGGTCGGAAACGAGGTGACGCTCTCGGCGTCGATCATCGGATACGCCGCCGCGAGTCGCACCCTCCGGGTGAACGGGGACAGCATGCGGGTTGACTTTCAGCTCTCGGCCGACGTTCTCCAGCTGGAGGGCGTCGTGGTTAACGGGGTGGGAACGCGCGCGGGACGCGTGCGCACGCCCGTCGGGATCGCTCCCCCGCCGACCGCCGCCGCCCCCCCGATGTCCCCGCCGGTCAGGTCGCCGGACGTGCGCGACTGGAACACGGAAGCGTACGCCACCATCGACGAGAACGCCTTCCGCGCGGTGGACCACGAGCCGCTCTCCACCTTTTCGGCGGACGTGGACCGTGCATCGTACGCCAACGTGCGCCGCTTCCTGATGGAGGGTCGCCGGCCGCCGGTGGACGCGGTGCGCATCGAGGAGATGATCAACTACTTCCCGTACGAGCGACCCGCCCGGCGGACCACCGACCCCATCACCGTGGTCACCGAGGTGGCGGATGCGCCCTGGCGCGCGGGGCACCGGCTGCTGCGCATCGGCCTCTCGACGACGCCGGTGGACCTGGGCGGCGCGCCCGCGGGGAACCTGGTCTTCCTCATCGACGTTTCCGGCTCCATGAACGGACCCGACCGGCTCCCGCTGGTGAAGCGCTCGCTGCGCCTGCTGGTCGACCAGCTTCGCGAGGACGACCGCGTGGCGATCGTGGTGTACGCGGGCGCGGCCGGCCTCGTGCTCCCCTCCACGCGCGGCAGCGACCGGCGCACCATCCTGGACGCCATCGAGCGTCTGGAGGCGGGCGGCTCCACGGCGGGCGGCGAGGGGCTGCGGCTGGCCTACGACGTCGCGCGCAGCAACTACGTCCGCGGCGGCAACAACCGCGTCATCCTGGCGACGGACGGCGACTTCAACGTGGGCGTCTCCAGTGATGCGGAGATGGTGCGGCTGATCGAGGAGAAGCGGCGCGAGGGGACGTTCCTGACGGTGCTGGGCTTCGGCCGCGGCAACCTCAAGGACAGCAAGATGGAGCAGCTCGCCGACCGCGGAAACGGCAACTACGCCTACATCGACAACCTGCTGGAGGCGCGCAAGGTCCTGGTGAGCGAGATGGGCGGCACGCTGCTGACCGTGGCCAAGGACGTGAAGCTGCAGGTGGAGTTCAACCCGGCGCGGGTGCGCGCATACCGGCTGATCGGCTACGAGAACCGGCTGCTGGCCAACCAGGACTTCAACGACGACACCAAAGATGCCGGCGAGATGGGCGCCGGGCACACGGTGACGGCGCTCTACGAGATCATCCCAGTGGGCGTTCGCTCCGACGCGGTCGTGCGCGGCGTGGACTCGCTCCGCTACCGTACCGCCGCGCCGGCCCCCGCCCGCACGAGCACTGGCGAGCTGGCCTTCGTCAAGGTGCGCTACAAGCTCCCGGACGGCGACACGAGCCGCCTGCTGGAGCACCCCGTGCGAGACACGGGCGCCGCCGCCTCGGCCGACTTCACCTTCGCCACGGCCGTCGCGGGCTTCGGCATGCTGCTGCGCGAGTCGGAGCACCGCGGCACGCTCACGCTCGACCAGGTGGTTCGCCTAGCCGAGGGATCGCGCGGCGCCGATCCGGAAGGCTACCGCGGCGAGTTCGTGCGCCTCGTATGGCTGTTCGGCGAGATGCGGTCTCAGAGCGCCGGCGCGGATCGCTGAAACAGCAAGCCTCACACAGAGCCACAGAGGAACCAGAAAGAGGAAACCGAAAGTAAACGCCCCTCCCCCAGGTAGTTTTTGGGGGAGGGAAGGGGAGGGGGCCTACCGCAGCAGCTTCTTCGGGGGCACGCCGAGCAGGAAGTGGAGCTCGCGCCGCATCCGGCGGGCCCAGGCTTCTTCGTTGTGGGCGCCGCCCATCTCCACGACGTACAGGAGGTCGGAGCCGCGGCGGTAGCCCTTCTTGGTGAGGAGCTCCTTGAGCTGGCGCACGTCGGTGAGCTCCTGCTTTCCTTCCTGCGTGCCCACGTCCACGTACACGCGGCCGGGGACGAAGGGGGCCTTTTCCACGAACTCGTAGATCTTGCGGCCGCCGTACCAGAGGGCGGGGCTCATGACGCCGCAGAAGCCAAAGGTGTCGTGGTTCCGAAAGAAGCCGTAGAGGGAGATCAGCCCGCCCATGGAGGAGCCGGCGATCCCCGTGCTGCGGCGTTCGGGGCGGGTGCGGAAGTCGGCGTCGATGATGGGCTTCACCGTCTGCACGATGAAGTCCAGGTACAGGTCGCCGCGGCCGCCCTTGGCGTGCTTCTCGTCCGGCCAGGGAGAGTACTCGTCCAGCCGCGCGTCGCCCAGGTTGAGGAGCCCCACGACGATCGCCTCCAGCCCGTCCTCGCTGGCCGCCTCCAGCGTCTGGTCCACCTCCCACTCCGCCCCGAACGAAGTCGCCCGGTCGAAGAGGTTCTGCCCGTCGTGCATGTAGAGCACGGGGTAGCGCCGCTCCGTGTCCGTGCCGTACGAGGGCGGAAGGTACACCAGCACGTCGCGCCGGTTGTCGAGCTGGGGGCTGTAGAGCCCCTCCAGCTTCTTCACCGTCCCCACGACGGTGTGCTCCGCCCCGTCGTCCTGCGACGGGTAGCTCTGCCAATCCCGCGCGGGTGCGGCGGCTTCTTCGGGCATCAGTGTTTCCGTGCTCAATCGTCCTCTCCGTCGTCATCTGGGCAGGCGGGTGGGGACCGCCCTTCACGAACCGTTCCGGCTTCAAACCACGAGCCGCCGAATATACGCGTGTTCACCGTCCGGCGGCTACACGCACCATGCCCGGAGCCGCGCCGGCCACGGGCGCGATAAATCGCAGCCCCTACGGGATCCGCGCCACGCGGGGCAAAACGCAAACCCCCTCCCCCAGGCAGTTTTGGGGGAGGGGGATGCGTCGCGGAGCGACGCTGGGGGTGAGGGCCCCCTCAGTCCGCCGCCGCCGCCTCCGGCCTGCGCGCGATCGGCGGGTGCGCCGGGGCGGCGGCGCTCTTCTTACGGAAGAGACCCACGAAGTCGTCCAGCATCGAGTACACCACCGGCACCACGAACAGCGTCAGCACGGTGGAGGTGATGAGGCCGCCGATGACGGCGCGGCCCATGGGGGCGCGCTGCTCGGCGCCCTCGCCCAGGGCAAGGGCGAGCGGCACCATGCCGAAGATCATCGCCACCGTCGTCATGATGATGGGGCGCAGGCGGATGCGCGCGGCGGAGAGCAGGGCCTCGCGCCGCTCCATCCCCTCCTCGCGCTGCTGGTTGGCGAAGTCCACCAGCAGGATGCCGTTCTTGGTCACCAGCCCCATCAGCATGATGATGCCGATCATGGTGAAGACGTTGAGGTTCCCCCCGGTGAGGAGGAGCGCCAGCGCCACGCCGATGAACGAGAGCGGCAGCGAGAGCATGATGGCCAGCGGCTGCAGGAACGAGCCGAAGAGCGAGGCCAGGATCAGGTAGATGAAGATCACCGCCATCCCCAGTGCCGCGAGGACGAAGCCCTTGGTCTCGTCCAGGCTCTGCGCGTCGCCGCGGAAGACGGCGCGGTAGCCGCTGGGGAGGCCCGCGTTGGCGATGGCCTCCTTGGCCGCCGCCGCCACGTCGCCCGTGCCGTAGCCGGGCACGACGCCGGCGGAGAGCGAGATCTGCCGCTCCAGCGACGAGCGCTCGATCTGCTGCGGCCCCACGCCCGGCCGCACCGTCGCGACCTGCGAGAGCGGGATCATCGCGGGGCGGCCGGTGCCGGGGTCCACGTTGCTGCTGGGTACCACGATGTTCGCCACGTCGCCGGCCGAGGTGCGCACCGAGTCTGGATAGACGACCACCACGTCGTGCGTGTAGCCCTGCTCGTCTTCCCAGGTGGTGGCGCGCTGCCCGGTGAAGAGCGGCTGCAGCGTCGACGCGATGGAGCCGATCCCCACCCCCGCCGCCCACGCCTGCTCGCGGTCCACGTCCACGTCCAGCTGCGGGATCTCGCCCTCTTCGCTCGACGTGGGCTCGGCCACGCCGGGGACGGAACCCAGGACTTCCATCACCTGCTCGGCGGCCAGCTTGAGGCGCTCCTGCTCGGGGCCCTGCACGTTCACCTGGATCGGCTGGCGGAAGCCGCCGAAGATGGTGGGCGTGCCCGTGATGTTGGCGCGCACCCCCGGGATGCCGCGCAGCATCCCGCGAAGCTGCTCCTGGATCTCCTGCTGCGTGCGCGTGCGCTCTCCCTTCTTCTTCAGCTTCACGAAGACGCGGCCGCTGTTGGGCGAGCCGCGGAAGCCGCCGCCGATGGACATGTAGGTGAACTCCACCTCCGGCTGCTTGCGGAGGAGGCGCGCCACCGTGTGCCCCTTGTCGACCGTGTACTCCAGCCGCGAGCCCGGCGCCACGCGGAAGTTGACGTTGAACTCGCCGCCGTCGAAATCCGGCACCCAGGTGAAGCCCAGGGTGGGGATGATGAGCATCGACCCCACGATGGAGGCCGCCGCCACGCCGACTACCGTCTTCCGGTGATCGAGCCCCCACGCCAGCCAGCGGGGATAGCGGTCCGCCACGCGCTCGAACCAGTCGTTGAAGCGCCGCGCGCCGCGCTGGATGAAGTTGCCGCGCCGCCCCTTGTTCTCCACCTCCGGATCGGGCCACACGCTGGAGAGCATGGGGTCGAGCGTGAAGGAGACGAAGAGCGACACCATCACCGCGAACGCCACCACCACACCGAACTGGAAGAAGATCAGCCCGATCTGCCCGCCCATGAAGGCCACGGGAATGAACACGGCCACCACCGCCAGCGTGGTGGAGAAGACGGCCAGCCCGATCTCGCTGGTCCCCTCGCGCGCGGCCTGGTGATGGTTCTTACCCATCTCCACGTGGCGCACGATGTTCTCGCGCACCACGATGGCGTCGTCGATCAGGAGGCCGATGGCGAGCGAGAGCGCCAGCAGCGTCATGGTGTTCATGGTGAAGCCGAACATCCACATCCCGAAGTACGCCGAGATGATGGAGATGGGCAGCGCCAGCCCCGTGATGATGGTGGAGCGCCAGGAGTTGAGGAACAGGTAGATGATGGCGATGCAGAGGATGGCGCCCAGGATCAGCTCGTGCTGCACCGACTCCAGCGAGGCGCGGATGCGGCGCGAGTCGTCGCTCACCACCGTCAGCTTGACGTCGCTGGGAAGCTGGCGCTCGAGCTCCGTGATCTGCTCGCGCACCCGCTCGGCCACGTCCACGGTGTTGGTGCCGCTCACCTTGAGGATCTCAACGGAGAGCGCGCGGCCTTCGTTGAGGAACGACGCGCTGCGCGCCTCGGCGGTGCCGTCCACCACGCTCCCCACGTCGCCCAGCCGCACGGGCACGCCGTCGCGCACGGCGACGGTGATGTCGCGGAAGGTGCGCGGGTCCACCACGCGGCCGGTGATGCGCACCAGCCGCTCCTGGTCGCCGCGGCGCACGCGGCCGGCGGGGACCTCCTGGTTCTCGCGCTGCAGCGCCTGCACCACCTGCGGCGGCGCGATGCCGTACGAGCTCATCGCCGCCGGGTCCAGCTGCACGCGGATCTGCCGGTCCGTGCCGCCCACCAGGTTCACGCCGCCCACGCCCGGGATCGACTCCAGGCGGGTGGAGATCACCTCGTCCGCCAGGTCGGTGAGCTCGCGCATGGGGCGGTCCGCGCTCTGGACCGCGATCGACATGATCGGCCGTTCGTTGGGGTCGAAGCGGATGATGACGGGGTCCTGGATGTCCTCGGGGAGCTGCCGGCGGATGCGCGCCACCTTCGACTGCACCTCCTGCTGCGCCGCCATCACGTCCACGCCCAGTTGGAGCTGCACGCGCACCAGCGAGCGTCCCTCGGCGGAGGTGGAGGTGATCTCCTGGATCCCCTGCACGGTGTTGAGCGCTTCCTCGATGGGGCGCGACACCTCGCGCTCCATCACCCCCGGCGAGGCGCCGGGGTAGGAGGTCTGCGCCACCACCACCGGGTAGGTGATGTCCGGGTACTCGTCGATGGCGAGGCGCTGGTACCCGATGATGCCGAGCACCACCAGCGTCACCATCATCATGGTGGCGAAAACCGGCCGCCGGATCGATACGTCG
>DASVVI010000513.1:0-5518 GCA_036386635.1 Longimicrobium sp. | reverse complement strand
AGTTCCAGCCGGGGGCTTTAGCCCCCGGACCCCGTCCCCGTCCGCCGCGGCGCCCGCCCCCGCACCGATCCCCAGTCGGAGCCTGCGAAGGCAGGCTTCCCGCGGTTGTTGCAGCGGTTTCAACCGCCGGCCCCCACCGAGCCCCCACCCCTCCCCGGTTGTCCCCCCCACAGCAAACGCCTTATCTTGAACCACCCCGAACACCCTTCCCCGGAGCGCGCAGTGCGGCAGCGGATCGAGATCGATGGCGACACCCTCACGCTCGAGGACATCGAGCGCGTGGCGTGCGACTGCGAGGTGGAGGTGGCGCTCGCGCCGGGGACGGAGGAGCGCATTCTCCGCTCGCGTGCGGTGGTGGAGGCGGCGCTTCGCGAGGAGCGCGTCGTGTACGGCATCACCACCGGCTTCGGGCGCCTCGCCGAGACGGTGATCCCCATCGACCGCGTGGAGGAGCTCCAGCTCAACCTGATCCGCAGCCACGCCTGCGGAGTGGGCCCCGCGCTCCCGCGCGCCGAAACGCGCGCCATCACCCTGCTGCGCGCCAACGTCCTCGCCAAAGGCTTCTCCGGCGTGCGCCCGGAAGTGGTGCACGCGCTGATGGCGCTCCTCAACCACGGCATCCACCCCGTCATCCCCGAGCAGGGCTCCGTAGGCGCGTCGGGCGACCTGGCGCCGCTGTCGCACCTGGCGCTGGTGCTCATCGGCGAGGGCGCAGCCGAGGTCGGCGGCGAGGTCGTACCCGGCGACGAGGCGCTGCGCCGCGCGGGGCTCCAGCCGCTCCGCCTGCAGGCCAAGGAGGGTCTCGCGCTCAACAACGGCACGCAGGTGATGACGGGGATCGGGGCGCTCCTGCTGCGTGGCGCGGAGCGGGCGGTGGACACGGCCGAGGTGACCGGCGCCATGACCCTCGAAGCGCTGCGCGGCACGCCCGACGCCTTCCACCCCGCCATCCAGCGCGCGCGCCCCCACCCCGGCCAGGCCGCCAGCGCCGAGCGCCTCCTCGCCCTCCTGGCCGAGAGCGAGATCCGCGAGAGCCATCGCCACGACGACCCGCGCGTGCAGGACGCCTACTCGCTGCGCTGCATGCCGCAGGTGCACGGGGCCGCGCGCAGCGCCTTCGCCTACATCGGCCAGGTGCTGGAGACGGAGTCCAACAGCGCCACCGACAACCCGCTCGTCTTCCCCGACGAGGGCGACGGCGGGCTTGTGGTCTCTGGCGGCAACTTCCACGGCCAGCCGATCGCGCAGGTTCTCGACCTGCTGGCTATCGCGCTCGCGGACCTCGCATCGGTGTCCGAGCGCCGCATCGAGCGCCTGGTGAACCCGGACCTCTCGGGCGACCTCCCCGCCTTCCTGACCGACGATCCGGGCGTGTGCAGCGGCTTCATGATCGCGCAGATCACGGCCGCGGCGCTGGTCAACGAGTGCAAGACGCTCTCGCACCCGGCCAGCGTGGACTCCATCCCTACGGGCGCCGGCAAGGAGGACCACGTCTCCATGGGCATGACCTCCGCGCTCAAGGCGCGCAAGGTGCTCCGCAACGTAGAGACGGTGCTGGGGATCGAGCTTCTCTGCGCGGCGCAGGGCCTCAAGTACCGCGAGCCGCTGCGCCCCGGCCGCGGCGTGGAGCGCGCGTACCGCCTCTTCCGCGAGCGCGTCCCCGTCCTCACCTCCGACCGCATCCTCGCCCCGGACATCGAAACCGCCGCGTCCATGGTGCGCGAGGGCGCCTTTGCGGACCTGTGGCGCACCTGATCGCGTAGATGCGGCCCGCGGTGTTCATCGGCACGGCGGGTGCGCGTGGCATGGCCCGTCCCCTGACGGAGGAACGCCATGCCACTCGATGCAGCCACGCGGCGGTGGGCGTACGAAGAGCTGCCGGAGTTCCCCGAGGACGACGGCTACCGCTACGAGTACATCGCCGGCGAGCTGGTGGTCACGCGGTTTTCGAGCCCGTGGCATTCCAAGGTTCTCGTGCGTCTGGCCGCCCTCCTCCACCACTTTGCCGAGGGGCACCGGGTCGGACTCGTCTACATCGGTCCAATCGACATCCTGTTCGCGATCGGCGATTTCATCGCGCCCGATCTGGTATTCATTCGCAAGGAGCGGCTGGGCATCGTCGGTGAGCGCTCGATCGAGGCGCCGCCGGATCTCGTCGTCGAAGTAGTGCACGAGGTCACAGAGCTTCGGGACCGAGGCATCAAGCGGGAACGATACGCCATGTACGGCGTTCCGGAGTACTGGATCGTGGATCCGTGGAAAAGGCGGATAGACGTGCACGATTTTCAGGCCGGGAAGACGAGGGTGTTGACGACCGGGGTACTGGAATGGCGGCCGGTTCCGGAGGGGCCGTCGCTGACGATCGAGCTTGATGATCTGTTCAAGGATCCGGATCATTTCGGCATCCCTGGCGCATCCGGCGCGACTTCCGCGTAGTTCAAGACGGTAGGGCGATTTCGACGATCCACGGCATGGCGGGTGCTCGGAAAACGGCAATCCAATCGGAGGAGAAATCCCATGGCGACTAAGCCCGTTTTCGAGACGTGGACGTATGATGACTTCGCACGGCTACCGCGCGGCGACGGCAACCGGTACGAAATCATCGCCGGGGAGCTGGTCGTGAGCTCGCCCGACATGCCCCATCAGGAACTTATTGGGCGCCTTCATCTGTTGCTGCGGCCCTTTGTAGACGCGAACGGCCTCGGCCGGGTGGTCCTGAGTCCTGCCGACGTGTTGTTCGGGCCCGGTGACTACTTTGTGCCCGACATGGTGTTCGTGCGCAGCGACAGACTTGGGATCATCAGCAGGCGCGGGATCAAGGGAGCGCCGGATCTTGTCATCGAGGTCCTCTCCGACTCGACGGCTTTTCGTGACCGCGGGATCAAGCGTGAGAGGTACGCCTATTACGGCGTTGCGGAGTACTGGGTGCTGAACCCAGGCTTGTCACGGATCGAGAGATACCAATTGTCAGATGGCGCCGGTACTCCGACGGTGGTCAACTCAGGGTTTCTGGAATGGCAGCCGGTTCCAGGCGGGCCAACTTTGAAGATCGACGTGGATGCGCTGTTCCGCGGCCTTGAATGATCCGCGCCTGGCGGGATGCAGGCGAACCGCGCGTAAATTGAGACGGACACGCAGTTTCGACAATCCGCGGCACATGGGGTGCTTCGGGGCGGGCGCTAACCGGAGGAGCAATCATGGCGACCAAGCCCGCACCCAGGCGATGGACCTATGCCGAGTTCGCGCGCCTACCCGACGACGGCAACCGTTACGAGATCATCGCGGGGGAGCTGTACGTGAGCCCCTCGGCGAATTACCGACACCAACTCGCAAGCGTGCGGATCACCGGCATTTTCGAGAACTTCACCCGCGAGCATGGGATCGGGCAGATTTACGGGCCGGTCGATGTGCTTTTGTCCGGCACGGACTACCTGGCTCCGGATCTGGTTTTTCTGAAGCATGAGCGCCGTAGTATTCGGACGAAGCGCGGGTTCGAGGGCCCACCCGATCTTGCCATCGAGATTGTCTCCCCCTCCAGCTCGTTCAGGGACCGCGGCCTGAAGCGGGAGCGGTACGCGCTCTTTGGCGTCCCGCTCTACTGGGTAGTGGATATCAAGCTCCAACAGATCGAAGTGTACCGCCTTGCAGATGACCCGAACGGGCCGCCAGAGATCGTGACCGACACACTGGTATGGCATCCGATTCCGGGCGGACCGGCGCTCACGGTTTCCGTGCCTTTTGTGGTTGATGACCAGGGTGACGACTAGCGAGGTCGTCGGACAACCTCAACTGATCGGCGCCTGGCGGATGCAGGCGAAACCGCGCGTAGATTGAAACGGGCAGGCTGATTTGGCGATCCGCGGCACATCCAACACTGATTTCTCGGTGCCGTTCATCGCGAGTCCCGTCGGTCGCCGCACCCTCCATACACCCACTTTCGTCCCATGAGCATGGAGCCCCGAATCATCCGCGCGCCGCGCGGCGCAGAGATCTCGTGCAGGGGGTGGCAGCAGGAGGCCGCCCTGCGCATGCTGATGAACAACCTCGATCCCGAGGTGGCGGAGCGGCCCGAGGACCTGGTGGTGTACGGCGGAACGGGGAGGGCCGCGCGGTCGTGGGAGGCGTTCGACGCGATGGTGGAGACGCTGCGCGGCCTGGCGGACGACGAGACGATGCTGGTACAGTCCGGCAAGCCCGTGGGGGTGATGCGGACGCATCGGCACGCGCCGCGGGTGCTGATCGCAAACAGCAACCTCGTACCTAAATGGGCCAACTGGGAGACGTTTCGCGAGCTGGAGCGGCAGGGGCTCACCATGTACGGGCAGATGACGGCGGGCTCGTGGATCTACATCGGCACGCAGGGGATCCTGCAGGGGACGTACGAGACGTTCGGCGCGGTGGCGCGCCAGCACTTCGGCGGAACGCTGCAAGGCACGTGGACGCTCACCGGCGGGGTGGGCGGGATGGGGGGCGCGCAGCCGCTCGCCATCACCATGAACGGCGGTGCCGCGCTCTGCATCGACGTGGACCCGTGGCGGATCGAGCGGCGCATCGCCATGCGCTACTGCGACCGGATGACCGCCGATCTGGACGAGGCGCTCCGCTGGACGCTGGAGGCGCGCGACCGTGGCGAGGCGCTCTCGGTGGGGCTGGTGGGGAACTGCGCGGAGGTGCTCCCCGAGCTGGTGCGGCGCGGCGTGACGCCCGATGTGCTCACCGACCAGACCAGCGCGCACGATGCCCTGGTGGGCTACCTTCCCGCCGGGATGTCGCTGGAGGAGGGGGACGCGCTGCGCACCGCCGACCCCGAGGAGTACCAGCGCCGCTCGCGTGCCTCCATGCGCGTGCACTGCGAGGCGATGGTGGAGATGATGCGGCGCGGCGCCGTCACCTTCGACTACGGCAACAACCTGCGCGCGCAGGCGCACGAGGCGGGGTTCGCGGACGCGTTCGCCTTCCCCGGCTTCGTGCCGGCGTACGTGCGGCCGCTCTTCTGCGAGGGGAAGGGGCCCTTCCGCTGGGTGGCGCTCTCCGGGGACCCGGAGGACATCCGCCGCACGGACGACCTGGTGCTGGAGCTCTTTCCCGACGACGAGTTGCTGCACCGCTGGATCCGCGGGGCGCAGGAGCGGGTCGCATTCCAGGGGCTCCCGTCGCGCATCTGCTGGCTGGGGCAGGGGGCGCGGGCGAAGTTCGGCGTGGCGCTCAACGACCTGGTGGCGCGCGGCGAGGTGAAGGCGCCCATCGTCATCGGCCGCGACCACCTGGACACCGGCTCCGTCGCGTCGCCGTACCGCGAGACGGAGGCGATGAAGGACGGGAGCGACGCCATCGCCGACTGGCCCATCCTCAACGCGCTGGTGAACGTGGCGAGCGGGGCGAGCTGGGTGTCGTTCCACCACGGCGGCGGGGTGGGGATCGGGTACTCGGTGCACGCGGGGCAGGTGATCGTGGCGGACGGCACCGACGAGATGCGGGAGCGGCTGGAGCGCGTGCTGACCAACGACCCCGGGATGGG
>DASVVI010000512.1:0-3038 GCA_036386635.1 Longimicrobium sp. | reverse complement strand
GATACCAGCGAAATACCGAACGCCCGCCGCATGCGCAAGCCGCTCCTACTTCAGCTTGGGATCCAGATCCACCAGGCGCGCGGTGACCTGCCCGTCCACCAGCTCCGCGAGCGCGACCGTCACGGGATCGCGGAAGCGCAGGGGGCCGGCGCTTCCGGGGTTCACCGCGAGCGTTCCCATCACCTGGCGGATCACCGGCTTGTGCGAGTGGCCGAAGATGACGAGCCCCGCGCCGCTGTACGCCGCGGCGGCCTTCTCGGGCGTGGGCGAGCCGAGCTGCATGCCGTGAAGCACCACCACCGGCACGCCGTCCAGCTCCACGTGCGCCACCTCGGGCACACGCTTGCGCAGGTCGAAGCTGTCGGTGTTCCCCCACACGGCCGTGAGCGGCGCGATGGACTCCAGCTCCGCGAGGATGTCGGCCGAGCCGACGTCGCCCGCGTGCAGGATGTGCTCGACCCCGGCGAACACGTCGAACACCTCGCTCCGCAGCAGCCCGTGCGTGTCGGAGATGATCCCGATCTTCATGGTCGCACCCGCCGTTGATGGATGGACGCGGGGGCACAGGCTTTCCGCCTATGCCCCCCGTTCGCCGCTCCCCGTCCCCACTCCGTCCTCCCCGCTCCGCCACCGGCGCCCCAGCATGTGCTCCACGCCCAGGTGGTCCAGCACCCGCGCCACGACGAAGTCCACCAGGTCGGCGATCGTCTTCGGCCGGTTGTAGAAGCCCGGCGCCGCGGGGAGGATGGTGGCCCCGGCGCGCGTCAGCCGGGTCATGTTCTCCAGGTGGATCAGCGAGAACGGCGTCTCCCGAGGCACCAGGATGAGCGTCCTCCGCTCCTTCAGCGCCACGTCCGCCGCGCGTTCCACCAGGTTGCGCGAGGTCCCCGCCGCGATGGAGGCGAGCGTCCCCATCGAACACGGGCAGATCACCATCCCGCGCGACGGTGCCGAGCCCGATGCAGGCGTGGCGCCGCGATCGAGCGAGTCGTACAGCTCCACGCGCGACCAGTCGCCGGTAGCGGCGCGCAGGGCGTCGATGCCGTCGATCTCCGTCTCCTCCGCCAGCAGCCGCAGCCCGTAGCCGGAGACGATCAGCCGGACGTGCGTCCCGGAATCGTTGAGGGCGCGCAGCAGGCGCACGGCGTACGGCGCACCCGACGCGCCGGTGATTCCGAAGACGACCGGCGCGTCCCTCACGCGAGCAGCCTTTCCGCGAGCACCATCAGAAAGAACACGACGGAGATGGCGCCGTTCACGTTGAAGAACGCCGCGTCGATCCTGGAGAAATCGTCGGCGCGAACCAGGCTCTGCTCGTACACGAGCATCACCGCGATCACCGCCGCCGCCACGAAGTACAGCGTCCCCAGCGCCGGCACCAGGAACCCGACCGCCACGAAGAGCGCCGTCGAGAGCACGTGCAGCGTCCTCGATACCGCGAGCGCTCCCCTGGGGCCCAGCGCCGCCGGAACCGAGTGCAGCCCCTCCGCGCGATCGAACTCCATGTCCTGCAGCGAGTAGAGGATGTCGAAGCCTGCGACCCAGCACAGCACCGCCCCAGCCAGCGCGAGCAGCGCCCCCGCCGGCCGGCTCCACTCCCCCGCGATCGCGAGGTACGCCCCCACCGGCGCGATTGCGAGCGCGAAGCCCAGCACCAGATGCGCCCACCGCGTGAAGCGCTTCGTGTACGAGTAGAAGAGGATCCACCCCAGCGCGAGCGGCGCCAGCATCAGGCAGAGCGGGTTGAGCAGCGCGGCGCACACGAAAAAGATCCCGCTCGCCACCACCACCGCCGCGGTCGCCTCCCCCACGCTCAGCTTCCCCGCGGGGATCTCGCGCATCATCGTCCGCGGGTTCCTGGCGTCGATGGCGCGGTCCGCAATCCGATTGAACCCCATCGCCGCGAACCGTGCCGAGGTGAACGCCGTCAGGATCAGGAACACGTCCGCGACCCGCACGGAGTGCTCATAAGACGCCAGCGTCGCCCCCACCAGCGCGAACGGCAGCGCAAAGATGGTGTGCGGCAGCTTCACCAGATTCGAAAGGTCGGCCACCTTTCCGCGCCCGCGGATGTGCTGGCCTTCCATGATACGCTCAGTCATCTAGTTCCATGCGGTTCAGGCGTCCACTCCGAAAGACATCCTTACGCAGCCGAGGCTGAGCATCGCGATCTCCCGTGAAGCCCCACGCGTTCATCGTCAGCTCCCAAACGATCCCGATGCTCTCTTCCGCACTGGGTCGTACCGCCGAAGCAGGCGGAACTGGAGACGTGCGATGGTCCGGCAAGCCGCTCACGTGGATTCTCCAGAACTGCGGTTCACACAGAGACACAGAGATAACTACAAGAAAAGAAGAGAGGTCTTCGATGCCCTCCCTGTTCTTTCCGTACCCCTCTGTGGCTCTGTGTGAGGCCAGTTGTTTCAGTCGATCGGCTCGATGCCGAGCCGCGCCCAGATGCCATCGACGTGCGCCTTCACGTCGGGGGACATCTCGATCATCTCGGGCCAGCGGCGGGTGAAGCCTTCTTCGGGCCACTTCCGCGTGCCATCGATCCCCATCTTGCTGCCGAACGACGGGTTCTGCGCCGCGTGGTCCAGGTCGTCCACCGGTCCCTTGGTGAACTTCACGTCGCGCTCCGGGTCGATGTTGCCGAGCGCGTACCACCACGCCTCCTGCGTGTTCCGCACGTCGATCCCCTCGTCCACCACCACGATGACCTTGGCCAGCGACATCAGCCCCATCCCCCAGAGCCCGTTCATCACCTTGTAGGCGTGCCCCGGGTACTCCTTGCGGATGGAGACGAAGACCAGGTTGTGGAACACGCCCTCGGGAGGCATGTGGTAGTCCACGATCTCCGGCATCGTGAGGCGCGCGAGCGGAAGGAAGATCCGCTCCGTGGCGCCGCCCAGGTACACGTCCTCCACGGGCGGACGACCCACCAGCGTCGCCGGGTAGATCGGCTCCTCGCGCAGCGTGACGGTGGTCACGTGGAAAGTGGGGTACGGGTCCTCCAGCGTGTAGAAGCCCGTGTGGTCGCC
>DASVVI010000511.1:0-13120 GCA_036386635.1 Longimicrobium sp. | reverse complement strand
GAACGACGCCGGCGCCGACCACTGGGGGCCGCCGTACCGCGCGGCGATCGAGTCGTACGGCTCGAACTCCTTGCGGCCGTTCCCCATGAAGTACGCGCCGCTCCGGTCGTAGCGGGCCGAGATCCCGGCGCGGTTTCCGGCGAGCAGGTCGCGCGCGTAGCCGTCCATGAAGGCACGCGCCTCCTCCACCACGCCCGCCTGCGAGGGAGCGCGGGCGGGGGTCCCTCCCGCCGCGCAGGCGCCGGCCGCGATCGCCGCCGCGAGGACCAGCACCATCGACCGGCTCCGAACTCGATCCATTGGCAAACCTTGGCTAAGGGTTATGGCGGGTGTCTCAGCGGCGCACCGCGCCCATCGGCATGGGGTGGACCTCGAAGGCGAAGCCCTGGCCGGAGCGGATGGTGGGGTCGCCATCCGTGAAGGCGCGGGCCTCAGCCTCGCTCGCGAACTCCACCACGCCCATTCCGAACGGGCCGCTGGGGTCCGCCACCATGCCGGAGGTGATGACGCTTCCGCGCGCCACCGCATCGTGCCAGTACGCGGCGTGCTCCTGCATCAGCCCCCTCTCGGCATCGGTCATGTCCATCACGAAAGTGGCCCTCGGCGGCAGCAGCTTGCAGAAGAAGTTCATGTCCCGTCGATGTGAGGTCGTGGATGCCAGCCCCCTTCCGGCGCCGGCCGTCCGCAAAGCTACACGGCGCGCGTGCCCGCCGCACCGTCAGCGCACGCCCCACTCCCAGATGCCGTAGGCGGTCTTCTTGTCCAGCGGATGGCCCGCCTGCTTGAGGGTGAGCGCGATCTGCCCGCGGTGGTGCGACTCGTGGGAGACCAGGTAGCCCAGGAAGGCCGTCACGTGCGGCTTGAAGCCCTTCACCCTGCCGCCGGCCGCGAGGCTCTGTCGCAGCAGCTCGGTGATGGCGGTGGCCGAGCTCTCCAGCGCCGTCCGCAGCCGGGGATGATCGGCCGCGTCCGTCTTCTCCACCTTTTCGAGGCCGGCGAGCAGATCGGGAGCGGCCTGCTTCAGCCACATCAGCCGCACGTTGTGCACGTGCGCGAACTGCTCGGCCACCGTCCTCCCCTTCGATGCGGAGACGTCGCCGAGCGCCTCCGCGGGGATGGCGTCGAGGAGGTACAGGTTGATGCGGCTGTGGATCGCCCACGTCTCCAGAAGCTGCTCGTCCATGTGCCGATGCGGGTGAAAGGGGGAGAGAAGAGCATCGAACCGCAACGTAAACGCGAGGGGGCGCGGCGTACAACGGTTTTACGGCCCGGGGTGTGCAGCCGGTCGCGGGAGCCGCGTACCGTATCCCGAAAAAAACTTCGGGTGTTTCCGCGGCGCGCGTGCTATACTGGGAAAGGTGCAGCCGTATCCCCCGCTTTCTGAGGTGGTCGATGAGCGCGAACAAACAGGCGTACACCGAAGCGTTCGAGCGTGCAGTGCACGGCAAGCCGCGCCCCCTCCTGGACAAGGTCCTCGGCGTCTTCACCGAAGACCAGTACACCCGCCAGTCGCGCGAAAAGGGCGAGCGCGACGGGATGGCCGCCCGCGAGTCCGGCGCGCCCCCCGCGGAAGGCTCGTCGCCGGGGATGGAGTCGCCCCCGACGGCGTAGCGACGGCCCGGCTCACGCGAGCCTCCCATCGCTCCCGTGAGCGCCTCCGAACCCACGTCTCCGCCCTGGCTGCAGGCCCTCCTGCCCCGGGCGGAGCGGACCGGCTACCGCGTACCGCTCAAGACCCACGTCCACATGCCCGGCCGGGTGGTGGCGGACGTGGCCGGCGTGTTCCTGCGGCTTCCGCGCTGGCAGGGCGCGCCCTTTGTGGACGACCTCGGCAGGAAGGCCGCCGCCATGGTCGAGCTGGACGGCGAGCACCTGATGCCCGAGCTCGCCGTGCTGCGCCTGCTGGAGCGCGAAGGCTGGAGCGGCCGCTGGGTGAACACCACCGGCGCGGGTGGCGAAGTCTGGAAGTACCTCACGCACTGGGAAGACGTCCCGCGCGCCGGGCAGCGCAACCGCGTGCTGGAGGAGGAGGAGCCGCGGCAGGTCCTTGCCGGCGTCGCGCGGCGGGCGGCGAAGCGCTACGCCGGGTGCTGGGACGTGTACGCGTGGCGCGACGGCCACTTCGCCTTCCTGCAGACGAAGCGCGGCGCGCCCAACGCCAAGTCCGAAGTCGGCGCGGCGCAGGTGGACTGGCTGCACACCGCCCTCCTCTTCGGCGACCCACGCATCACCGTGGACTCCTTCGCCGTGGTGCACTGGGACTACGCCTGACCCCGTCCCCTCCTCAAGCAATTTGGCCAACAGCCTGTTGACCAATCTCGTTCGCGGCATAGGCCTTGGCGAGCGCCCTCATGTACTTGAGATTCGTCCGTGAGAGGCCGGTCATCTCCTGGAACTCGCGCTGAAGATCGGCCGCGAGCCGGTCGATCACCTTCGTCCCCCAGCCTTCCGCTTCCTGCCGGACTCCTCCCGGCACCGCTCGTGCGGTCGCACGCCGGTCGCGAGCGCGCCCGCGCATCGCCGCCGTCCCACCGAGCGCCGGAGCCTTAGATGAAGCCGCAGATCGCCATCCTGTTGACCGCCGTCCTCAGCGCGTGCGCCACCGCCGGCCCCGGGAGCGCCGGGGGGACGGGAATGAGCTTCTTCATCACCAGCGCCGGGCCCGGAAACGGCGCCTCGCTGGGCGGCCTGGCAGGGGCGGACGAGCACTGCCGCAGGCTGGCCGAGGCGGCGGGGACGCTCGGGCGCACCTGGCGCGCGTACCTGAGCACGCAGGCCGCGGGCGGGCAGCCGGCCGTGAACGCGCGCGACCGCATCGGCACCGGACCCTGGCACAACGCGCGCGGCGTGCGGGTGGCCGCCAGCGTCGCCGAGCTGCACGCGGACTCCAACGGCCTGGGCAAGCAGACGTCGCTCAACGAGCGCGGCGAAGTCGTCTCCGGGCGCGGCGACACTCCCAACCGCCACGACATCCTGACCGGCTCTCGGGCGGACGGCACCGCCTTCCCGGCCGGCGAGGACCGCACCTGCGCCAACTGGACGAGCGGCGGCGAAGGGAGCGCCCAG
Organism: Longimicrobium sp.; assembly: GCA_036386635.1. Lineage (GTDB taxonomy): Bacteria > Gemmatimonadota > Gemmatimonadetes > Longimicrobiales > Longimicrobiaceae > Longimicrobium. The sequence goes on along the minus strand of DASVVI010000511.1, from coordinate 10,054 downwards.
GTCGGCCACCACGACCGCACCGGCGGCGGCGAGGCCCCCACCTCGTGGAACTCCGCGCACCCGTCGCGCGGCTGCAGCCAGGAGAACCTTCGCTCCACCGGCGGCGACGCGCTCTTTTACTGCTTCGGCCTGGCTTCCTGAACGGCGGGTCTCACGCGGAGACGCGGAGGCGCAGAGAGAAAAGCATCTCTCCGCGCCTCCGCGTTTTTGCGTGACATTGCGGTTCGCTACCCGTCCAGCACCGCGAGGTACGAGGTCAGCATCCTGATCTTCGCGCCCATGACGCCACGTCGTCGGCCAGGCACGAGAGGATCTGGGCGTGATCGCTCATCGTGAACCCCTCGATATACCTGCGGACAGTCTGCTTGTTCTCGGATCCCCTCGCAACTCTCGGCTCCATTTTATTTATTGTACAGCCATGCTTCAGCTTTTGTCATTGCTTCCCGGGCAGAGTACGCCTTGCCGACATACGTCCAGTTTGCCCAGTCAACGTATACCTCATTTGTGTGTCTGTCCCACGCAACAGCGTACTCCGCGTTCTTTCCTGACCTGACGTATCCAATCGTTGGAGCACCCACTGGTTCACCTCCGTCGGTAGCCCTTTCCCACGTGGGGGTATGCTCGTCGCAGAACTCGAAAACCGCGACGGTAGGATTCTGCGACCCTGTTTGGAAGCTGGTGAATCGCCCCCGCGCCCACTCGTTCAGGGCTGCGAAAAGCGCACGGTGCGGATGACCTGGAGCTGGAGACGGGCAGTCGCGCGATCCCGCGATTCGCCCGCCACGTACACCGCGGGGGCGCTCCACTCAGCGCCCGTGTAGGAGCTCCCTTCGAACTCGTTGTCCCACAGGTCGGCGCGCTTCCCGCCGATCATCTCCGAGTAGCGGTTCACGTTGCCGCTCGGCCGCGGGATGGCGCTCACGGGGCCGCTCACCACGGTCGTGACCGTCGTGACGGTGGCCACGGAACGGTGCGAACCGGTTCCCCACTTCACCTCGCCGCCGCCCCCGCGCCAGGTGGGCGCATCCACGCCGTTGCGCGCGCGTCCCAGGGGTCGCCAGTTCGCCGGCACGCAAAAGGTGAAGCCGGTCGCCTGTACCTCCCTCCATCCCACGAGGTCGGTGCCGGGCACCGTTGCCGTGCACGGACGCACTTCGGGGGCGGTGCTCGCCGGCGCGCGCTCCTGGGCCGCCGCGCCCATCGGGACGACCAGCAGGGAGAGGAAGAGAAAGGCTGCCTTCATTGTTGCGACGCTCCTGGATGACGTGGCGATGACGGGTGCGAATGGAGAAGACGTTTCTGTTCTACGCGGCGCCAGGCGACTGCTCCGTTGGAGTCGCGCGCCCCGAGAGGGCACCCTGGAGGGCCGTGTTGCGCATGGCGAAGCGCACCCAGGCGTACTGCACGGCGCACCACCAGATCCCCTTGAAGATGCCCTGCACCGGGTGCTCGCCCGCTACGGCCGCCCACACGAGCCCGCCCGTGACCCCCGCGGCCAGGAACCCGTACACGGACGGACGCCAGTATGGCTTCACTCCCCGCCGCTGGAGCCGGGCGAGCGGCACCCAGGCCGCCAGGTAAGCCCCAACGCCAGCGGGGGTGGCCAGCGCCCGACGCCATGGAACGCCCAGGACGTAGTGGAAGATGAGCACTACCGTCGCCGCAATTGCCAGCGCGACGAGCCCCGACTGCCAGGTAAACGCGCCCGGCTCCTTTCCCAGGTTGCTGCGCAACTCCGACCTGCGGAGCGGTTCCATGGCGACGATGGCGGCCGGCACCGCGAGGAGCGCGATGCCAAGGAGGATCATCGAGGCGCCCACCTGACCCGCCGTGTTAGCCCGGTACGCAAGGACGAACGCCACGTCGGCGGCCGCGAACACGCCGAACACCGCGAACGCGCGGCGTCTCAGCGCCGGGTCCGGGAGGGCGGGTGCGTCTTGGTCAGCAGCGTTCACGAGTCTTCCATCGATAAGTGCTGGAGGGAGCTCACCGGCGAGCGGAACTCATGGCGTGGTGCAGGATCGGGAGCGCGGCAACATCCACGACGTGCCGTTCCGGGGGGACAGAATCGTAATGCAGTTTCGTTCCAGCCACAATGTGCCTTGCGGCATCCCCGGGGTTGGGCGCGCAAAGCCGGCGTCGCGGCTCGTGGCCTCAAAAGGTGGCTATGACGTACGCGAGGTAGGCGAACCAGCCCAGCACGGGAGCCGATGAAACCAGGAACCGCTTCAACAGCAACGCGTACTCGCGCTTTTTCTCGAGGTCCTGCTCTTCCTCCATCATCGCTCTGAAGTGGGCGATGATCTGCAGCCCGCCACCCACCCGGTTGTAGCGGCGGCCGCTGCGCCGCACCGCCGCCGCCATCTCGGACCAGTACAGGTTCCCAAAGATCACGGACGAACCCATGCAGACGGCGAACAGGACGACCGTCAACGTCCACATGATCTGATCTCAGCGCGCACGTGGATCACGGCCGGGTTACGCGCACTACCGCGGAGCCATACCCCTGCGGCGGGCACGATTCCGCGACCGGGCCCTCGACGTACACCTCCACGGTGTCTCCAACCGCGACGGCGGAGCGGGGGACCGGGTGGAGCTCGCCGGATGCCTGCTTCTGGTAGTAACGCGTCCGCGCGTCCACCGTCGCGGAGATGCCGCACGATTCGCGCGAGCCCGGCCCGCCGCGCACCAGGAGGTTGGATGCCGTCGCGCTGTGGGTGAACGCCTCGACCGGCCCGCGCGCGTACGGCGCCCCCGAGGGCCCGCCCAACGTCGATGTGCGCGCGCACGCGGCGGCGGCGGTGAGCGCGAGCATGGCCACCAGCTTCGAGAGAGGAGCTATCATCATCGGCCTCCAGAGCGCGTGACGAGGTAAAGCAGCCGCCGCGAGAACGCGCCAGCCGGCGATGGGCTGACACCGCGGACCGGATTGCAGGCAAGGATACTCACGCACGCGCCCTCCATCCAGTAGGAATCCATCCGACTCACGCCTCGCATCTGAAAACGAGCTTTGTAGAATGCGGCGCCCAAAGGGTGGCGGCGCGGCACGCACCGCTCACTCGAATCGCGAGCCCCGCACATACGTTCTACCCGGGTGGAAACACTTGACTTTCGGACGGATCGGCGCTCTTATTGTCTGCATCCGATTACACCCCGCTAAACATCCGACGCTCTCCATTCCGCGGGAGCGTGGATGCATTCCCACCTCACCCCACCCATTGGAGTACGCACCCCATGAGAGCACGCCTCGCGTTGGTCCTCGCGGCATCGTTCGGCCTGGCGGCATGCCAGGGCGACGAGATCACCCCCACGGACACCAGCAACTCCATGAGCGCCACGGCGCAGGAGACCCTCCTCACGCTCGTCTCGCAGCCGACCCTGAATGCCGGGCAGCGCGACCGTCTGGCCAGCGTCCGCGGCCGCTCCAGCACCGCCGAGGTGCACGTTACCCGCATGGCGTCGGCGCCGGGGCGCATGCTCCAGCACGGCGCCGCCCTCCGGATCGCGGTGGCTCCGGGCGTTCAGGTGGTGGCCGTCGGGGAGCGCGTGGTGAACCGCGCGGCCGATGACATCTCGTGGGCCGGCCCCGTTCGCGGCGCCGATGGCTGGGTGCAGATGGTGTTCATGGAAGGCGGCGTGACCGCCACCGTGCGCGTGGGGAACACGTCGTACGCCATCGAGCCGATCGGCGGCGGGCTGCACGCCGTCTCGCGCATCGACCAGAGCGGCTTCCCGCAGGAGCACGCGGCCGACAACCCGAGCGGCGCGCTCGAGGACTTCGGCGGCAACCCGCTGGCCTCGCGCACCCTGGGGATCGCCCCGGCGGCCACGAGCAGCCTGGCGGCCGCCACCACGATCAACGTGCTGGTGGCGTACACCGCCTCGGCCGCGACCGCGTCGGGCAACATCGCCAGCCAGATCCAGCTCGCGGTGGACGAGACCAACCAGTCGTACGTCAACAGCGGCATCAACATCAACATGGTGCGCGTGAACTCCTCGCAGGTCACGTACAGCGAGGCCAACCGCAGCTTCACCCAGCACGTGACGGCGCTCAAGAGCACCACGGACGGCATCATGGACAACGTCCACACGCTGCGCAACACGTACGCGGCGGACATGGTGATGCTGGTGGTGAACGACAGCGAGGCGTGCGGCCAGGCGGCGGGGATCGGCTCCACGGCCTCCACCGCGTTCGCCGTGGCGCACTACACCTGCATCACGGGCTACTACTCGTTCGGCCACGAGCTCGGCCACCTGCAGAGCGCCCGCCACGATCGCTACATGGACGCCAGCACCACCCCGTACGCCTACGGCCACGGCTACATTCCGCCGTCCAAGGCCTGGCGCACGGTGATGGCCTACGGCAACAACTGCAACAACTGCACGCGCATCCAGTACTGGTCGAGCCCGCTCAAGACCCACCCGACCACGGGTGAGGTGATGGGGACGGCCGCGTACGAGGACAACGCGCGCGTGCTCAACAACACCGCGGCGACGGTGGCGGCCTTCCGCTAGGCCGCACGGACGGAAGCAGGACGGGGCGGGGCCGCGGTCGCGGCCCCGCCTCTTTTTATACCGCACGGATCCCGGCGGACGATCATGACCCTTGCCCGCCGGTGCCGGAAACGGTGTATTGGGGATGGAGTCTGCACCCCATGGACCCCGTGCCCGGAGGCATCGATGTCCACCCACCGCCCGCCGCGCTCCGCGGCCCTCCCCGCGCTGCTCGCCGCGATCGTCGCCGGGTGCGCCGGCCCCGCTTCGCCGCCTCTCCCCGTGCTCAGCGCCTCCGCCGTGGGAGACACGGCGGGTCTGGTGCAGCGGGGCGAGCACCTGGTGAGGAACGTCTCCGTCTGCGGCCACTGCCACGCGCCCCCCGCCACGAGGAACGCGGATGGTCCGCTGAGCGGCGGAGCCGAGTTCCGCAACTGGCGACTGGGTACGATCCGCGCCGCCAACCTGACCCCGGACTCCGCCACCGGCATAGGTGCGTGGAGCGACGCCGAGATCGTGCGCGCCATCCGCACCGGCGTGAGCCGCGACGGCCGCCTGCTGGCGCCGGTGATGCCGTACGAGTGGCTGAGCTCCATGTCCGAGCGCGACGCGATGTCCATCGCCCGCTACCTGAAGAGCCAGCCCGCGGTGCGCAACGAGGTCAGGAGCAGCCCCAACCTGGTGTTCCGCGCGGCCCGCGCCGTCATCCTGCGCCCCGCGCACCCGCGGCAGGGGATGGCCCCGCGCCCCGGCCCGACCGCGGAGTACGGCGGATACCTGGCGGGCGGCCCCGGGCTGTGCGCGGACTGCCACACACCGCGCGGCGGCATCCAGTCCGCCGCCGACCGGAGCCGGCTGTTCGCGGGCGACGCCACTCCCCCGGCGGCGTTTCCGGCGAACCCGGCAAACCTGACGCCCGACTCCGCCACGGGAATCGGGCGGTGGAGCGAAGGCGACTTCGTGCGCACGCTTCGCACCGGCGTCGACCCCGCGGGGGCCCGGCTGCACCCGTTCATGCCCTGGCGGGAGTACCGCCGCATGAGCGACGACGAGCTCGCCGCCCTCTACCGCTACCTGCGGACGCTGCCCCCCATCCGCAACCCGGTGCCGCGGCGAAGCTCCGTGGGTGCGTGACTCGCAGGCGCCGCGCCGCTCAGCGCGCGTCCGGCGAGGAGATGGTGATGCGGAATCCGTCCGGGTCCAGGAGCCGGAAGGCGCGCTTCCCGAACGCGTCGAACGGCTCCGTCGCCAGCACGCCGCCGCGCGCCCGGATGCGCGCGGCGACTGCGTCCACATCTTGGCGGGTGGTGAGCTGAAGCGAGATCCCCTCGCCCTTCGCCCGGTCCGCCCCGCGCGACCCATCGTCCCGGGTGAGCAGGAGCTGGACGGCGCCCGCGCGCACCCTCACCGCGAAGAGCCTCCCCTCGCGCCTGAACTCGTGGTCCAAGCTGAACCCCAGCACGTCCACGTACCAGGCGGCGCTCGCCTCGAGGTCGCCGGCGGTCAGCGCGGCCTCCAGGCTTTGCGCCACGAACCCCTCGCTCGTGTCTCCCGTCGCACCCGGGATCGGTCGGTCGTCGCTCATTGCGCGGCTCCGTTGAAATGCGCCTGCTCAGCGGATGACGAACAGCTTCGAGATGAACCACACGATCCCTTCCAGGAGCTTGCCCAGCGGCCCCAGGATGCGCTTCTGGTGGACCTCCAGCGTGATCTGCGACAGCGCCGCTTCCTCGCGAATCCGCTTGAGGCGGCCCTCCAGCACCTCCACCTCGGCCTGCACCCGCCCCAGCTCGCGCTCCACCTCGATGATGTCGCCCACCCCCGCCGCGCGCTGCAGGTGCTGGCGAAGGCGGTCGCGCACCGCCGTCGTGTTCCGCAGCCGGGCCTCCAGGTCGAACACCTGCTCCGTCACGTCCACCGCCGACATCTCCCTCCGCTCGACCTCAGCGAGCGCGGAAATGGCGGCGAGCGTCGGCTCCAGCGCGGGGGACGGCACGCGCAGCGACATCCGCAGCCGGTGCCCCTCCTCCACCACGGAGCTCGCCACGAACCCGCCCGCGACGCGGATGATCTCCGCCACGCGAGGGGCGAGGGAATCGGGCTGGTGCGCGCTCAGCTCCAGCTCGGCGCGCCTCACCAGCAGCCGCTCCCCCTGCGGCGCCTGCCGCGGCGCGTCGCCCGGCGCGCTCGCCGGGGCCGCCTCCGGCACGGGTGGCGATGGCGGAACGTTGCTGCTGCACCCCGCCGTGGAGACGAGGATTGCGAGGGCGGCAAGTCTCCAGCGGTTGGGGAGCATGGATGGAGTCCCGGAGGGGGTGGAAAGCGCGGGCGTCGACCCAAGATGATGCGCTCCGCGCGATCGCGACAGGCTATAGGCCGGGTGGACCGGGTGGCGCGGCGTGGTTATAGTTTGCACCTTCCCGAACGCCCGGTGTGCAGATGATGGCAACGCTCCTGGCCGCCGCAATCGTGGCGGCTTCGCCTTTCCAGGCCGATACTCCGCGCGTCGCCGACCCGCCGCGCCTGGAATCGGCGCAGATCCGCGTGGACGGCCGGCTGGACGAGGAGGCGTGGTCCACGGCGGCGCTCCTCGGCAACTTCACGCAGTCGCGCCCGGCGGAGGGCTCGCCCGCGTCGGAGCGGACGGAGGTGCGCGTCTTCTACACGCCGCGCGACCTGTACATCGGCGTGCGCGCCTACGCCGCGGACCCGTCGCGCATCCGCTCCACGCTCGCCGAGCGCGACCAGATCACCAGCGACGACCACATCCGCATCCTGCTGGACACATTCGCGGACCAGCGCCGCGCCTTCGTCTTCTACGTCAACCCGCTGGGGATTCAGCAGGACGGCATCCTGGCGGAGGGGCGGGGGACGGACTTCGCCCCCGACTTCCTCTTCGACTCGCGCGGGCGCCTCACCGGCGACGGCTACGAGGTGGAGCTGCGCATCCCGCTCAAGAGCCTGAAGTTTCCCGCGGGCGGCGAGCAGCGCTGGGGCTTCAACGTCATCCGCGTGCTCCCCGCCACCACGGCGCAGGAAAGCTGGGCGCCGCGCCTGCAGAGCACACCCTCGGAGCTGGCGCAGAGCGGCACGCTGCGCGGCATTCGCGGGCTGCGGCCGGGGCGCCTCTTCGAAGCCAACCCTACCCTCACCGCGCGCCGCGAGGGGAGCACCGGCGAGGCGGGCTTCCGGCGCGGCCCCACCGAGCCCGACCTGGGGGTGAACGTCAAGTACGGCATCACCAGCGAGCTGACCCTCGACGCCACCGTCAACCCCGACTTCTCCACCATCGAGGCGGACGCGGACCAGATCACCGTCAACGAGCGCTTCGCCATCTCGCTGCAGGAGAAGCGCCCCTTCTTCCTGGAAGGCGCCGACCTCTTCTCCACCCCGGAAACGCTGGTCTACACCCGCTCGGTGGTGGACCCGGCGGTGGGCGCGCGGCTCACCGGCAAGGTGGGCGCGCTGAACCTGGCGTACTTGGGCGCGGTGGACGAAGCCCCGCTCTCCCGTCCGGCCCGCTTCGCCCCGCGCGCCGACCGGGCGGTCGTCCACATCGCGCGCGTGCGCCGCGACGTGGGCTCGTCGGGCTCCACCCTGGGCGCGCTCGCCACCAGCCGCCAGACCGGCGACGCCTTCAACCACGTGGCGGCCGTCGACGCGCGCATCCGCTTCGGCGGGGTGTACACGGCGGGCGTCCTGGGCGGCGGCAGCTGGACGCGCTCGTGGGTCGCGGACCCGTTCGGCCGCGACTCGGCGGGGGCGCCCGGCGCGAAGCAGGCGGTGTCGACCGATGACGAAGTAGGGCACATCGCCAACCTCTACCTGGACCGCACCGGCCGGCGCTGGGGCTACCTCGCCACGCTGCGCGACGTCCCCTCCAGCTTCCGCACCGAGACGGGCTTCGTCCGCCGACGCGGGATCACGGAGATCTCGGGCGGCAACCGCGTCTCGTGGTACGGAGCGCGCGGCGCCCTCCTCCAGCGTCTCGACCTGCGCCAGGGCGGCCGCCGCTACTGGGACGGGCGCGGGTTCTGGAGCGGTGACGAAGCGGTGGAGGGCTCGCTTTCGGTGGAGGCCAAGGCGTCGCTGCGCGGGAACCTCGAGGTGGAGCTGGGCGTCGACCGCGCCTTCTACACCCTGGACCTCGCCGACTACGCGGGCTTCTCGCGCACCGGCCCGGACGGCCGCACGGAGACCGGCGACTCGCTGATCGGGCCGAACCCGCGCATCGGCGGCCTCCACAGCATCTCGCTCCAGGCCCAGTCGTCGCACTTCAAGACCGCGGATATCGCCGTGGAGCTCTTCGCGGGCGCCACGCCCATCTTCGCGGAGGGAACGCGCGGCGCGGAGAGCGGGATCGCGGCTGCGGTGGAGCTACGCACCACCCCATCGCTGCGAGTGGATGGGCGGCTGCGCTACTCGATCCTCCGCCGCGCCTCCGACGACTCGCGCTACTCGCGCGCGCTGGTGCCGCGGCTGCGGGTGGAGTACCAGCTCACCCGCGCCCTGGCCGTCCGCGGCCTGGCGCAGTACTCCGTCGAAGAAGTCGACGTCCTCCGCGCCCCCGACGGCGGCGAGTACCTGCGCGAGGGCGAGCCTTTCCGCGTGCGCCGCGGCAACCTCCCGTCGTACCTGGAGCCGCAGCTCAACCCGCTGCGCCTGGACCTCCTCCTGAGCTACCGCCCCTCCCCCGGCACCGTCGCCTTCCTCGGCTACGGCCGCGAAGTCACCGACGACGAAGCCTTCCGCTTCGCCGGCCTCCAGCCGCGCGCGGACGGGCTGTTCTTCAAGATCAGCTACCTCTTCCGGCGCTGAGGCAGTAGTACGGGCGTAGAAACGAGGGGGCGGGACCGCGGCCACGGTCCCCCCTCTTTTACCTTACACCCCTCGTCCGCGTGTCGCGCGTCACCCGGTCAGGAGGACAGGCTCAACTGCACCCGCACCGCGCGCTCAACAGACTCAAGATCGGCCCGTGACAGCACGCCCGCCTTCCGAACGAGGCGCTGCTTACTCGCCGTGGTAAGCTGATCCGCCAACGCTTTGCGTCGCTCACCGGCGAGCTGCACGTATGCCTCGCTCGGAAACAGGCGCTCCACGCTGCTCGTAAGCGGAACGACCTGCACCCGGTTCAGGTGCTGATTGGATGCGTCGTTGCTGAGGATCACGGCGGGGCGCTGCTTACAGATTTCGCCCCCGACGGCCGGGTCGAAATTCACCCACCAAACCTCACCGCGTTTCATCGCCCACGTCAGGCAGCAGGGCGTTGGACCATTCCTCGGCCTCAGACTCGCGCGCTTCGTCCGCGGCCATCTCTGCGTACGACGCCATCAGGTCCGCTTCAACCACGTGGGGCCGAACCAGTCCCTCGATGAACTGACTGATGCGTCGCGGCCCAACGGTCCGATAGAGCCCGTCGTAGACAACCTCGTCCATCGTGATGGTGAGCTTCTTCTGCACGTGACACCTCCGTTTGGCTTGTACGTGTTAATATACGTGCAAATACCTTCCGGGGGGAAGCCATGAGCCTGTAGCATGGACGTAGAGACAGGGGTGGGGC
>DASVVI010000510.1:0-3181 GCA_036386635.1 Longimicrobium sp. | reverse complement strand
TCCGAGTGAGTTGCTCGAGAACGGCATGCAGCTTGGTAAGCTGCTCCGGGAGAAAAGGCGCAAGCGCAAGGTGCAGCTAACCTGCTTCCAGAGAAACTGTTAGGGGGCAAAGTTAGCGCTTATGGGGATTCATCCCCCGGTTTCGCGTGCGCCGGCGTTCACCCTCCGGTGCGCCCGCCCCTCGTGCGCCGGCCCCCGGTTTCGCGTGCGCCGGCGTTCACCCCCCGGCGTTCCGGGCCCCCGCCCCCGCACCGGTGTTCGCGCCGGTGCCCGTGCCCGCGCTGGTCCCCCGCCCCCGCATCTCCGCGATCATCTTCCCCACCGACACCACGAGGCTCGCGGGGTCCATCGGCTTCACGACGTACGCGTCGCAGCCGGCGGCCTCGGCGCGCTCGAGGTCGGCGGGCTGGCTGTGGACGGTGAGCAGCATGATGGGCACCGACGCCGTCTCCGGATCGCCCTTGAGCGCGGCGGTCGCGTCCCAGCCGTCCATCCCGGGGAGCCCGGCGTCCATCACCACGATGTCGGGGCGATGAAGGCGCACCGACCTCACGGCCGCCTCGCCGTCGTCCGCCTCCACCACCAGGAACCCGGAATGGCGCAGCACCGTGCCGTAGATGGTGCGGCTGTCCACGTCGTCCTCCACCAGCAGCACCGTCGCGCGCACGCACACCTCCATCGGGGTTGGACGGCACCACTCGGCCGGGCGGAAACATGATGGAGAAAACGTGCCGCGCGGAGAGCGGGCGCCCCAACAGAAGGGCTCACGCGGAGGCGCGGAGACGCAGAGGAGAGCACGCGAAGTTCTCTCCGTGCCTCCGCGGCTCCGCGTGAGATTGTTGTTAGCCGTTCCCGGGTCGAATCGTCCGGTTTTGGGACGGGTTTTTCCCAATCGCGCGCAGCCGCCAAATGGTCGTCCAGGCCAAGGCACGGAGCCGCAACGACTTAGGAACGAGGCGCATGGGGCATGGTCCTCGCCTTTGGGGTGTTCGCCGCGGCGCTCCGCCGGCGCGACGGGTCCCTCCCCGAAGGAAAGACAGGCCATGGACACGCTCCTCCAGGACATCCGCTACGCCCTCCGCACCCTGCGGCGCACCCCCGGCTTCACCCTGGCCGCGGTGCTGACCATCGCTCTGGGGATCGGGGTCAACACGGCGGTCTTCTCGCTGGCGAACGCCATCCTCCTGCGCCCCGCCGACGCGGCCGACCCCGGGCGGCTGGTGCGCGTGCACAGCAACACGCACTCGCCGCTGCAGCGCCAGCAGCTGGACTACGTGAGCGCGCGCAGCCGCACCCTCACGGGGCTGTTCGGCGAGCGGTACCTGGAGGCGGCGCTCAACACGCCGCAGGGGAACCGGAAGGTGAACGCCGAGCTGGTGAGCGGCAGCTACTTCAACACGGTGGGAGTGGGCGCCTCCCTCGGCCGCGTTTTCACCCGCGCGGACGACACGGTCGCCGCACACGGCGCGGTGGCGGTCGTCAGCCATCGCTGGTGGCGCGAAGCGTTCGGCGCGGACCCGTCGCTGGTGGGGCGCACCATCCGCATCAACGGGCAGCCGATCACGGTGGTGGGCGTGGCGCGCGAAGGGTTCGCGGGCGCGTTCGCCGGCTTCGGGCCGCAGATCTGGATCCCGATGTCGCAGATGGGCCCGCTCACCGGCACCCAGCTACGCGACTACAACGGCAGCCTCTACGTGGGCGGCCGCCTGCGCGACGGCGTCTCGACGGGCGAGGCGCGCGCGGAGCTGCGGGTGCTCGCCGCGCAGCTCACGCAGCTCGACCCCGCCCAGCGCGATCCGGTGCGCCTGTCGCTGGACGGCTCCAACGGCGTCAACGTGGAGCTGCGCAACAAGTTCGGAGTCTTCGCCGTGGCGCTGCTGGCGGTCACCGGGCTGGTGCTGCTGATCGCGTGCAGCAACGTCGCAAACCTGCTGCTGGCGCGCGGCGTGGCGCGCCGGCGCGAGATGGGGGTGCGCATGGCGGTCGGCGCGCCGCGCGGGCGGTTGGTGCGGCAGCTCCTCACCGAGAGCGTGATCCTCTCGTTGTCGGGCGCGGTCGCGGCGCTGCTCGCCACCATGGTGCTCACCCAGTTCGCGATGTCGCGCGTCCCGCCGGAGATTCCGATGGCGATCCGCCTCTCGCCGGACGTGCGGGTGCTCGGCTTCGCGCTGGGCGGCGCGCTGCTGGCGGCGCTCATCTTCGGGGTGGCGCCGGCGATGCGCACCGCGTCGGCCGACGTGGTCTCGGCGATCAAGGAGGGGGCGGTGGCGCCGCGCGGGGCACGGCTGCGCAACACGCTCGTGGCCGCGCAGGTGTCGCTCTGCATGGTGCTGCTCGGCTCGTCCGCGCTCTTCATCCGCTCGCTGGGCGCGGCGGGGAGCATCGACCCCGGCTTCGACCCCGCGCCCATCCTCAACCAGACCGTCGACCTGCGCCTGGGAAGCTACGACGAAACCACCGGCGCGCAGTTCTACCGCCGACTGCAGGCCTCCGTCCGCAACCTTCCCGGCGTGCAGTCCGTATCTCTGCAGCAGATGCTCCCGCTGCAGGGCGACAGCCGCGAGACCGGCTTCGTGCTCCCTGGCCAGCCCGCCGACGCACCCACGCAGCCCACGCACTTCAACACCGTCGGCGCGGACTTCTTTCGGACGATGGGGGTGCCGGTGGTGCGCGGACGCGACTTCGCCGATGCGGACCGCGCGGACTCCCCGCCCGTCACCATCGTCAACGAGACGTTCGCGCGGCGCTACCTTCCCGCGGGCGATCCGGTGGGCCGCCGCGTGAGCATCCAGGGGCCGAACGGTCCCTTCATGACCATCGTCGGCGTGGCGCGCGACGCGAAGTACGTGAGTCTGGGCGAGGACCCGCTTCCCATGCTCTACCAGCCGTTCGCGCAGAACTACGACCACGAGATGACGCTGCACGTGCGCACCGCGGGCGATCCCGCCACGCTGGCGAAGGCGGTGCAGCGCGAGGTGGCGGCGCTGGACCCGGCGCTCCCCGTGCCGGCACCCAAGACGATGCGCGAGCAGCTGCGCCGCGCCCTCCTTCCCGCGCAGCTCGGCGCGGCGATCCTGGGCGGGCTGGGGGCGCTGGCGCTCACGCTGGCCGCGGTGGGGATCTACGGGGTGGTGTCGTTCGCGGCGGGGCAGCGCACGCGCGAGATCGGCATCCGCACGGC
>DASVVI010000509.1:0-2777 GCA_036386635.1 Longimicrobium sp. | reverse complement strand
ATCCAGTACAAGGTGACCGTCACGAACACCGGCGGCGCCGCGGCGACCCTCACGGGCACGGGCTTCGGCATCACCGACGCGCTGCCCAGCCAGGTGACGTACGTCTCCACGTCGGCCGATGCGGCGGGGTGGACGATCAGCGAGAGCAGCGGCACCGTGAGCGCGGCGCTCACCGGTACGCTTGCGCCGGGCGCGACGCGGTTCTTCTGGATTCGCGTGCGGATCAAGTAGTCGAAACCGACGATCACGTAAACAGGAACCGATCCGAATGTCCTTCACTGGCACTCTCACCCGCATGGTCGCCCGCGACCCGAGCCGGACCCGTTGGGTCCGCCGGGCGCTGGCCGCCGCATGGGTGGCCGGCCTGGCAACCGTGGGGGCGCCCAGCGCCGCCACGGCCCAGGCCGGGGACACGGTCCTCGTGGTCAACCGCGTTTCCGCCACCTTCGGCACCCAGGAAGGGTTCGTGGGCACGGCGGAGGCGACGGCGACGGTGGTGGTGAAGATCACGGCGGGGGTGCGGATCACCGCGCCCCAGTCGGCGGCGCTCGTCCCGGGCGAGCGGCGTGTCTTCGCGCACCGGCTGGAGAACGTGGGCAATGGGGCGGACCGGTACACCCTGGCGGCCAGCGGGCCGTCGGGGTGGACCATCCGCCTGTACCTGGACACCGATGGAAATGGGGTGCTCGGGGCGGGGGATCTCCCCGTCTCGGGTCCCGTCCCCCTGGGGGCGCGCGAGTCCGCGGCGCTCCTGCTCGTGGTTGAAGTACCGAACAACGCGCCCGACATGGGCTCCACGGCGATCGACGTGAAGGCGACCAGCACGGCCGACCCGACCGTCAGCGACTCCGTGCGCGACACGGTAACGGTGCGCCGCCCGCTCGCCGCCCTTTCGCTCGGCAAGTCGGTGGACCGTTCCGACGCGACGCCGGGCGACACTCTCCGCTACACCCTTACCTACGCAAACGCGGGCGACGCCGCTTCCGGCGCGGCCGAGGTGACCGACACTCTCGCCTCCGTGCTTACCGCGGCCCCCGGCTCCCTTACGCTCAACGGCGCGGCGCTGACCGACGCCGCCGACGGCGACGCGGGCTCGGTGGAGCGCATCGCCGGCGGACGCCAAATGGTGCGCGTCCGTGTGGGCGCCATCGCGGCCGGCGCGGCGGGTGGCATCTCCTTCCGCGCGGTGGTCGGCGCGGATGCCGGTTCGGAGCCGGTGCGCAACTCCGCGACGATGAACGTGGAGCGCCTCCCCGACACTCCGCCGATGGGCGCCAGCTCGCCCGTGGTGGAGACGCAGCTCGTCCGCGCGCAGCTCGCGCTGGCCAAGGAGCTGGTGGGGTCGGACACGGTTCGCGTGGGGCAGACGGCCGAGTTCCGGCTGACCTGGACGAACAGCTCCGCCGTCACCGCCCGCGCGGTGGTGCTGGAAGACACCCTGCCGGCCGGGCTCGAGTTCGTCCGCGCCGACCGCGGCGCCGAAGTGACCGGCCGCGTGGTGCGCTGGAGCCTCGGCTCGCTGCGGCCGGGCGAGACGGGCAGTGCCGTGCTGACGGTGCGCGTCGTGGCGCGTCCCCAGGACGACGCCATCGTCAACCGCGCCACCCTGCGTGCGGCCAACGCGTCACCGGTAACGGCCGAGGCGGGCGGGCTGAAGGCGCTCGGCTTCAATGGCGACGAGCTGACCGTCACCAAGACGGCCGGAGTGCTGGAAGCCGCCATGGGCGAGGCGATCCCCTACTCGGTCGCCGTGCAGAACAAGGCGAGCGTGGCGCTGCGCAACGTCCAGGTGGTCGACATCCTTCCCGCGGGGCTGCGCTACGTGGAAGGCCGCCTCACCGGCGCCGACAGCGCGCGGGTAGAAGGGAACACCGTGCGCTTCTGGATCGGCGAGCTGCCGGCGCTGTCCACGCGCACCGTCTCGTACGTGGCGACGGTGGTTTCGCCGGGCGACGCGCGGGCGCTGCAGAACCGCGCCACGGCCACGGCCGAGGGCGGCACGCTGCGCAGCGACACCGCCAGCGCCTGGGTGCGCATGCGCGGCGGCTTCGCGGTGCAGGTGCGCACCCTGGTGGGCAAGGTGTGGATGGACGCCAACGACAACGGCCGCCAGGAAGCGGGTGAGCGTGGCGTGGCGGGCGTGGACGTGTGGAGCGCCGACGGCGAGGTGGTGACCACCGACCGCGAGGGCCGCTTCTCCTTCCGCGACGTTCGCATCGGCACGCACGCGCTGCGCGTGGACACGGTGGGCGTGCCGGCCGGCTTCGGCTTCGCCCGCCCCTCCGATGCCGTGGTGCGCGTGCGGATGGAAGGGTGGACGACGCCGCGCGTGGACTTCCGCCTGGTGCCGCGTGGCGGCGCCGCGACCGTGACTGTCACGGGCCCCAACGCACCGGCCGAGCGCACCGTCGGCGGCGGCCCCGCCGCGCCGGCCGCGCTCTCCGCCGAGGCTCCGGCCAAGAAGGATTCGCTCCCGGCCGCCGCCCCGCGTGTCGCCCCGGCGCGCACCGAGGAAGCCCGCCAGGCGGACGCCGCCGGCAGCTTCGCGACGGGCCCGGCGGTGCGCTTCTTCGCCCCGGCGGACGGCGCGGTGATCGCCACCAACCGCGTCTTCGTGGGCGTGCGCGGCGAGCCGGGTGCCGCCGTGCGCCTCTTCGACGGCGACTCCGCGATTGCCGAGGCCACCCTGCGCCCCGACGGCGTGGCGGACTTCATCGGCGTGCAGGTGGGCGCCGGTCCGCACCGCCTGCGCGTGGAGATGAAGAACTCGTGGGGCC
>DASVVI010000508.1:0-7497 GCA_036386635.1 Longimicrobium sp. | reverse complement strand
CTCCACCGCCTCCATCAACCCCTCCACCGTGAACGGCTTGTGGAGGAAGCGGCCCTGCGCGGCGGCGCTGCCGCCGGGGAAGGCGTTCTCGCGCGAGTAGCCGGAGACGTAGAGGACCGGCGTGTCGGGGCGCTCGCGGGCGAGCTGCGCCGCGAGGACTGGGCCGCCCATCTGCGGCATCACCACGTCCGTCACCACCAGCGACAGCGGGCCGGGGTGAGCGCGGGCCGTGCGGAGCGCTTCCTCGCCGTTGGCGGCTTCCAGGACGGTGAAGCCCGCGCGCTCCAGCAGGCGGCGGGTGGTGCGGCGCACGGCGGGCTCGTCGTCCACCAGGAGCACCGTGCCGCTCCACGTTCCGGGGACGGTGGGCGGCGGCTCCGGCGTGCGCGGGCGGGGGGGCGCACCGGCGCGCGGGAAGATCACGCGGAAAGTCGTCCCCGCGCCCGGGCGGCTGAAGACGCGCAGCGCGCCGCCGCTCTGCTGCACGATGCCGTACACGATGGAAAGCCCCAGCCCCGTCCCCTGCCCCACCTCCTTGGTGGTGAAGAAGGGGTCGAAGATGCGCTCCTGCGTCTGCGCGTCGATGCCCGTGCCGGTGTCGTGCACCGCGAGCATCACGTACGCGCCGGGCGCCAGCCCCGTGGCCCAGTCGCGCGGCCAGGCGTCCACCTCCACGTGCATCGTCTCCACGATCACCGAGCCGCCGTCCGGCATGGCGTCGCGGGCGTTGAGGACCAGGTTCACCAGCACCTGCTCCAGCTGGCCGCCGTCCGCGTTCACGGGGGCGAGATCCTCGGTGAGGACCGTGGTGAGCTCGATGCCGCTGGGGATCAGGCGGCGGAGCATCTTCCCCGTTTCGCGCACGACACCGTTGAGGTCCACCGTCTCGCGCCGCACCACGTGGCCGCGGCCGAAGGCAAGGAGCTGCCGCGCCAGCCCCGCCGCCCGGTCCACCACCTCGGCGATCGACTCCGCGTCCTCGCGCAACGGGTCGCCGGGGGCGAGATCGAGGAGCATGAGCGCGGCGGTGCCCTTGATGGCGGTGAGCAGGTTGTTGAAGTCGTGCGCGATCCCGCCCGCCAGCCGCCCCACGGCGTCCATCTTCTGCGCCTGGCGAAGCTGCTCCTCCAACGCCTTCTGCCGCGTGGTGTCGGTGATGAAGCCCTCCACCGCCCGCATCTTCCCGTCCACGTCGAGCACGCCGCGCCCCTGCTCCCACACCCACTTCTCGCCCCCGCCGGCGGTGACGATGCGGTAGCTCAGCTCGAAGTGGCGCCCCTGCCGGACGGCCGCCTGCACCTCCTCCCACACGCGCTCCCGGTCGGCGGGGTGGATGAGGTCGCCGTACGAGACGGCCCCGGGGCCCACCAGCGCGTCGGGCGCGTAGCCGGTCAGCTCCTTGGCTCCTTCGCTGGCGAACTCCATCGTCCAGTCCGGGTCGTTGGCGCAGCGGTACGCCATCCCGGGAAGGTTGCTGAGGAGCCCCGCGGTGAAGCGCTGCGCCTCCCGCAGCGCCTCCTCCGTGCGCCGCCGTTCCGTGGTGTCGCGCAGGTACGCCGTCGTCCCTGCGGGCGAGGGGAAGAGACGCACCTCCACCCAGCGGCCGATGCCGGCGAGGCACTCCTCCAGCGCGGAGGGTGCGGGCTCCTCCACATGGCGCAGGAGCGCGTCGAGGGTGCGCGTGCCGGCCAGCGCGGGGATCCCCTCCGCTACCGGGTGCCCCGCCGCGTCGTCGCGCGCCACGCCGAAGAGCCGCTCCGCCGCGCGGTTGGCGTAGGTCAGCCGCCCGCCGCCGTCCACCGCCAGGTACGCGTCTGAGATGCTGTCCAGCACCGCCTCCAGCCGGGCCGCCTCGTCCACCGCCCCCTGCCAGCGGCCGCGCAGCAGGGCGAAGCGCAGGGCGCGCGAGATCTGCTCGGGCGCCGAGTCCTTGGAGAGGAAGTCCTGCGCGCCCAGCCGCACCGCCTCCGCCCCGAGCTCCTCGTCGCGCAGCGAAGTGAGGACGACCACCGGCACGCTGGGCGCCGCGTGGTGGAGCGCCAGAAAGGTCTCGATCCCCTGCGAGTCGGGGAGCGTCAGGTCCACCAGGACGCAGTCGGCCCGGCGCAGCTCGCGGAGCGCCTCGGCCAGCGATGCCGCGCGCAGCACGTGCGGGGCTCCGCCATCGCGGGTGCCGTGGTGCGCCAGGATGCGGCGGACCCAGTACGCCGTCGCGTCGTCGTCTTCGACGAGCAGGACGGTCGCCGGCTTCATCTGAGAGGAAATCTGGAGCAGGGGGGAGTTACGCGGCTTCGCGCGGGTAAAGACGGAGGGGGGGACGTGTACGGGATGGCGCGCGGGGAGCGCCCCGTGCTGTACTTTGTGTCACAAGCGGATAACGCACAAGATGAACACACCTGATGCGCCCAAATTGCGGGCGCTGCCGTCCGGAATCCGTACAGTGCCGCGCAACCCGTTGCGGCGCTGTCGGTTGGCGATGCCGAACACGCCCGGGCGTGCGACTTCTGGACACTCGCGCGCTCCCTGCGCCCGATCCTAAATCCTCACATCCCAACCACTTGCAGTAATAGCCCCAATGGCGCGCCTCTCGCCAAAGGAGGAGTACATGCGGCGGGTCCCCGCGCGGGCCCGCCGCACCCCGGGCGGAAAACGACAGCACGCCATAATGGAGCCATTCGAATGATGCTCAACGGAAGGATCATGATCGTGAGCGACCGCAAGCAGGTGGTCGAGGAGCTGGAGCCCATCGTGCGCCGCGGAAGCCACCTGGCGCTCACCGTGCCGGACGCGCGCGAGGCGCTGCGCTCGCTGGAGCAGGGGCTCGTGCCCGACCTGATCATCTCCGACCTGGGCTCGTCGACGGCGCACGAGAGCGCGGAGTACCTGAGCCGCTTCCGCCACATCAACCGCGCCGGGGCGCACCTGGTGATCGTGGACGAAGGGGCCGAGGCGCCGCACGCCGACAGCACCATCCCCCTCCGCCGCCCGTTCCGCGACGGCGAGGTGCAGTGGGCGATCGAGGCGGCGGTGGGGAGAATCGCCGAGGAGGTGGTGGCGCTGCGCGGGCAGGTGTGCCGCGAGATGGAGGAGATGCGCCACGGGATGCGCGAGCTGCGCCGCGACGTGGTGACGGCGCTGGCGGGAACCATCGCCGCGCGCGACCCGTACATGCACGGGCACTCGGTGCGCGTGGCCGCCCTCGCCCGCCGCGTGGCCGAGGCGATGGGGGTCGCGCCCGCCGACGTCGAGCTGCTGGAGTTCGCCTCGCTGCTGCACGAGATCGGCAAAGTGGTGGTGCCGCTGGAGCTCCTGCACAAGACCGGGCCGCTGAGCGAGGACGAGCTGGAGCAGATCCGCGCCCACGCCCGCGCCGGCGCCCGCATCGTGGAGGGGGTGGCGTCGCTGCGGGGAGCGGCGCGCCTCATCGAGCACCACACCGATGCCTACGACGCGCTGCACCCCGCGCTGGACTCCGACTCCGCCGAGTTCCTGCTCGCCGGCATCCTGCACGTGGCCGACGCGTACGACGCCATGACCTCGCCGCGCGCCTACCGCGGCGCGATGGACCACGCCTACTGCGCGCGCACCCTGGAGGCGGGGAGCGGCACCCGCTTCCACCCCGCCGTGGTGGAGATGCTGCTGAGGATCACGCGGTAGTCTCCTCGTCGCGCCCCACCCGCTCCAGCCCGTACTGCTTGATCTTGGCGTGCAGCGTGGCCCGGGAGATGGCGAGCCGCTGCGCCGCCAGCGTGCGGTTCCCCTCGCTCAGGTAGAGCGTGCGCTCGATGTGCTGCCGCTCCACCTCTTCCAGGGTGAGGACGGTGCTGTCCAGCCGCGCCGCGCGAGGAGCGCCGGGGGCACGCAGCGCCTCCGGCAGGTGCTCCGGCCCGATGGCGTCGTCGCCCGGCGAGAGGACGAGGGCGCGCTCCAGCACGTTCCGCAGCTCGCGGACGTTGCCCGGCCAGGCGTAGCCCAGCAGCAGGTCCAGCGCCCGGTCGCTCAGCCGGTCCGGAGATGCGGGGTGGCGCAGATGAAGCTGCCTGAGCGCCTCCAGCACCAGCTCCAGCACGTCCTCGCGCGACCTTTCGCGCAGCGGCGGTATGGTGAGCGGAAAGACCGATAGCCGGTAGAAGAGGTCTTCGCGGAAACGTCCCGCACGCACCTCGGCCGCAAGATCCTTGTTGGTGGCCGCGATGAGGCGCACGTCCACCTGTATCTCGCGTGTTCCGCCGAGGCGGCGAAAGGTGCGCGTCTCCAGCACCCGCAGCAGCTTGGGCTGCAGGTCGGACGACAGGTCGCCGATCTCGTCCAGGAAGAGCGTGCCGCGGTCCGCCACCTCGAAGAGGCCGCGCTTCATCTCGCGGGCGTCGGTGAAGGCGCCCTTCTCGTGGCCGAACAGCTCGGAGTCCAGAAAGGTGGCGGAGAGCCCCGCGCAGTTGATCTCCACAAAGGGTGCGCGCGCCCGCGGGCTGAGCCCGTGCGTGAGCTGC
This sequence comes from Longimicrobium sp., assembly GCA_036386635.1. Lineage (GTDB taxonomy): Bacteria > Gemmatimonadota > Gemmatimonadetes > Longimicrobiales > Longimicrobiaceae > Longimicrobium. The sequence continues at coordinate 3,007 of DASVVI010000508.1, read as the reverse complement.
GCCACCCAGCTCTTTCCGGTGCCGCTCTCCCCCTGCAGGAGGAGCGTGGTGTCCTGCGACGAGGCGAGGAGCTCCACCTGCCGCGTGAGCTCGCGCATGCGCGGCGAGCTGCCCAGCGTGCCGGCGCGCCCCTGCTCCACCACGCGCTCGGCGAGGGTGTGGTTGGCGCGGCGCAGCTCCACCTTTTCCACCGCGCGCTCGGCGGCGGCGCCCAGGTGGTCCAGGTCCACGGGCTTGGTGAGGAAGCCCTCCGCGCCGGCGCGCATCGCCTCCACCGCGGTGCTCACCTCGGCCTGGCCGGTGAGCATCACCACCGTGGCGCCGCGCGAGATGAGCACCTCCAGCACGTGCAGGCCGCTGATGCCGGGGAGGTTTACGTCCAGCAGCACCAGGTCGGGAAGCTGCGCCTCGAAGGTGCGCACCCCATCCTCGCCGCTGAGCGCCTGGAAGGTCTCCCATCCACTGCGTTCGAAGTAGCGCCGCAGCACGCGCAGCACCGAGGGATCGTCGTCTACAAGGAGTACGGAACGTGCCATGCGGGTTGTCTTCGAGGGGGTCGTTGAGCGGGAGTTTTGCTGCGTCGCTTCCCCAAAGTATGCGAACGCGCCAAATTCTGCACCTTTCATCGTGCGCGATGGGTCGCGCCCCCTTATCATAGGGGCGCTCACCGGCTCCGCGCGTCCCCTTTCCCGTTTCTTTGATGCCTGACAACGAACCCGCACCGGTCGTGCTCGTGGTGGACGACGACGCCTCCGCGCGCCGCACGGCCAGCGAGATCCTGCGCAGGAACGGCTACACGGTGCTGCAGGCGGCCGCGGGCACGGAGGCGCTCTCCGTGTCGTGGAAGCACGATGGCGGCATCGATCTCCTCCTGACCGACATCGTGCTCCCGGGGATGAACGGCGTGCAGCTCGCCTCGCGCATCGCGGACCAGCGGCCGGGGATCTCGGTGGTGTTCATGTCCGGCCGCCCCGAAGTGGATGCGGTGCGCTACGGCGTGCTGGCGCCCAGCTACCCCTTCCTCGCCAAGCCCTTCGGCGCCGCCGAACTGCTTGAGATCGTGCGCGCCGTCCTGGCCGTGAGGGCGTCGTGAGCGAAGGGATGCTGCGGATCCTGATAGTGGACAAAGGGGACGGCGCGACACCCTCGCCCCCGAACTCGCGGGCGGTGCGCGTGGCCACGCACGACGAAGCGGTCGCGGCGGCGCTGGCGGGCACGTGCGACGCGGTGGTGCTGCGCGACGGAGGGGATGCGCTCGGCTGTGTCGCGCGGCTGGCGGGGCACGCCGTACCGGTCATCGTCCTGCTGGAGGAGGAAGGCGACCCCGCCGAGTTCGCGCGCGCCGGGGCCGCCGCGTCGCTGCCGTACGCCGCGGTCACACCCGAGCTGCTGGGGTGCGTGCTGCGGCACGCCATGGCCGCGCGCCAGGTGATCGCGCGCGAGGAAGGGTGCCGCCACCTCCTGGAGCTCCTGCGCGAGGCGGTGCTGGTGCAGAGCGGCGACGTGGTGGCGTACGCCAACGCCGCGGCCGCCGCCATGCTGGGGCTACCCGGCCCCGACGGCCTGCTGGGCCGCACCGTGGCGGATCTCTTCCACCCCGAGCTCCGCGAGCGCGCTGCGGAGTACATCCGCGCCGCGGCCGCGGGGGAGCGCGCCCTTCCCGCCCACGAGCGCCTGCTGGGAGCGGACGGTGCCGCCATCGACGTGGAGATCACCGTCGGCGCCGTGGAGTACGCCGGCGAGCCGTCGGTGCTCATCGTCGCCCGTGACATCCGCGAGCGACTGCGGCTGGAGGAGCAGCTGCGGCTGGCGCAGCGGATGGAGGCGGTGGGGCGGCTGGCGGGGGGCGTGGCGCACGACTTCAACAACCTCCTCACCACCATCAAGGGCAACGCCGACCTGCTGTCGATGGACATCCCGCCCGACTCGCCCAGCGTGGAGGACGTCGCGGAGATCCAATCCGCCACCGTGCGCGCCGCCGCCCTCACGCGGCAGCTGCTGGCCTTCGGCCGCGGGCAGATCCTCGTCCCCCGCGTGCTGGACCTGAACGCGGCGCTCTCCGCGGCGCTCCCCATGCTGCGCCGCCTGGTGCCGGAGAAGGTGGAGGTCGCCACCGCGCTGGACCCCGGCATCTCGCCGGTGCACGCGGACCCGCAGCAGCTCGACCAGGTGCTGGTGAACCTGGCCCTCAACGCCCGCGACGCCATGCCGCACGGCGGCACGCTGCGTCTCGTGACCACCAACGCCGTCGTCGCCGAGTCCGACCCGCGCCCCGCGTACATGGCCGCGGGCGAGTACGTGCGCCTCAGCGTGAGCGACGACGGACACGGGATGGACGACGCGACGCGCCAGCAGGTGTTCGAGCCGTTCTTCACCACGCACGGCCCCGGCAAGGGTGCGGGGCTGGGGCTGGCGACGGTGTACGGCATCGTGAAGCAGAGCGGCGGCTACATCACCGTGGAGAGCGAGCTGGGGCGCGGCACCACCTTTCACATCCTCCTCCCCCGCGTCACCGACACCGGCCCCGCCTCCGACGCCCCTTCCGAGCTCGCCCCCGCCACCGCGCGCGGAACGGTGCTCCTGGTGGAGGACGAGGACCCGGTGCGCCGCGTGACCGCCCGTGCCCTCTGCCGCCGCGGCTTTGGCGTGCTGGAGGCGCGCGACGGGCGCGAGGCGCTGGCCCTTTGGGAGGAGCACGGCTCCAACGTCGACATGGTGCTCACCGACCTGGTGATGCCGCACATGGGCGGCGAGGAGCTTGCGCGGCACCTGAACACCGTCTGCCCCGCCCTTCCCATCCTCTTCATGACAGGCTACACACGAGGCGCCGCCCTCAACCGCGAGGCCCTCGGCCCCGGCGCCGAGGTCGTCCACAAGCCCTTCGACGCCGACGAGCTCGCCGAGCGGATCGCGCGGATGCTGGAGCGGTGAGGGGCCCTCACCCCCGGCTCGTTACACTCGCCAGCCCCCTCTCCCGATAACAGGAGAGGGCTGCGCCCTCCTGTCA
>DASVVI010000507.1:0-2215 GCA_036386635.1 Longimicrobium sp. | reverse complement strand
GTCTGTCGGGCCGCCATCCGTGATGAGGAATACCCACGGCCGGTAGTAGCTGATACCGTTCATCTTGTACTCGTTTTTCCGTGCGCGGACGAGGTCCAGCCCGCGCTCGATCGCGGCGCCCATCGGCGTATCCCCCTGGGCGTGGAGCTGTGGGGGCGACCACGTTGCAGCACCCTCGAAATCGTGCACCCGCACGGGGCCGAACTCCACAATTGCCACTTCCACGCGCTTGAGCGCCAATTCATCGCTCTCGAGCTCCTGACGGAAGATCTTGAGTCCCTCGTTGAGTTCCTCAATCGGGCTCCCGCTCATCGACCCGGAAACATCTACCAGGAGAAGGCATGGGCACCGTGGCTCCGGGTTGTCGACGAACTCCACGTTTGCTCCGAACGGGGTCTGATCGAAGGAAATAGGTTCGGACATCGGGGACTTCTCTCCGGTTGCAGGGTGAGATTAACGAGTGGATTGGCTCCGCACGAGCGCTCAACGTTATTCGTGCAATGAACCGGGCGTGCATTGGGAGATAAGTCGGCCGACTAGAGGCGTTCAGCTCCCTAGACGGCAATCTAGTGTTTCCAGCCTCAGGCGCAAACACCTTTTGTCACGTCTGCTTCGGCCGTCTGAATACCCTAGGTTTTCTCTACCTTGCATTGTAGCTGCCACCTAGTTAGGCGGTTCGGCATCTGCATGACCCTGCACCTGCCGCGAGTGTCGGCGATGGGTAGCGCGGCAATCCCCTGGCCGGTCACGCCGCGATGGTAGACATAGCCTCCGTGTGACGACCCTGTTTTCCAGGCGAGGAATCCGTATCTTGCACTTAGTCGGTCCCCTCCCCGCCTTTTCACACCCTCCCCGCGTGCGACGGTCTACTCTCCTGCTGATTGCGGTCCTGGGCCTCTCCGGGACCCTCGCCTTCGGTTCTTCGCGCGCAAGCCAGCTTCCCGGCCGCGTGCTGGGGGTGCTGCGCACCTCGCCTGAGGAAACGGCGGCGCCGATGGACGTCATCACCGTCACGTTCGACCGGCCGGTGGCGGGCGGGTTGGACGAGACGGTGGACCCCAGGAGCATCTTCAGCATCGAGCCATCGGTGGCGGGGCGGGCGGAGTGGCGAGACCCCGTCACGCTGCGCTTCACGCCCGCGGCGCCGCTGCCCCCCGGCGCCGACTTCCGCGTGCGGATCGCCGACAACTTCGCGGCGATGGACGGCGCGCGGCTGTCCAAGCCGTACGAGTTCACCTTTCACGTGGAGCGCGCGCGGGTGCTCGCGGGCGACCCCGTGGGGCCTAACCAGAACCCGCGCTACCTGCCGCCGTCGCCGCTCTTCCGCGTGCTGATGAGCAGCGAGACGGATGCGCAGGCGCTGGCCGCGGCCTCGCGAGTGGAGCCCGCCGCGGAGTGCCGCTCGCTGCCGGTGCCGCTCAGGCTCATCGCGCAGCGCCCGCGCAACGGTGACGATCCGGAGTGGTTCCGCTACATGGGCGCGACCGGGAACGACACCACCCACGACCTGCGCCGCGTGGTGGAGCTCGCGCCCGTGCGCCCCCTGCCGCCCGGGTGCGACGCGGAGTTGGTGCTTCCCTCCAGCATGGACAGCGTCGGGGGAAACCCCGTGCGCTGGTCGTTCGCCACGTACGGTCCGTTCAGCGTGCTGCACGCCGGCTGTCCGCGCACGGGCAGCTGCCACTACGGGCCCGCGACGGTCGTCTTCTCCACCCCAGTCAAGGGCGCGGACGTGCTGCGCCACGTGCGCCTGGCGCGCAGCGGGGGCGCGAACCGCACGTTCGTCATCCGCGACACCTCGGACTACTCCGACCACTGGCGGCTGGAGGGGCGCCTGGAGCCACGGCAGAGCTACACGATCACCATCGACCCCGCCCTGACGGACCAGTTCGGCCAGCGCCTTCCCGCCGCGGGCACGAGCACCTTTGTCACGCCGGGCGTGCCGCCGTCGGTGGTGTATCCGCACGGCAAGATGATCGTGGAGCGCGAGGGCTTCCGCACGCTCGCCGTGCAGCACGTGAACGTCGACACGCTGCGCGTGGCCGTCGCCGAGGTGCCGCGGTCGATGGAGAAGGTCTTCCTGAGCCAGGGATGGGGCCGCTGGGCCGATGCATGGAGCCGGCTCGCGCCTACGGCCGCGCGCAGCAGCGTGCCCACCCGCGCCCCGCGCGACGTGAGCTCCATCACCGGCGTCCGCCTGCCGGCGCCGGATGCG
>DASVVI010000506.1:0-16072 GCA_036386635.1 Longimicrobium sp. | reverse complement strand
CGTGGGCGGCCTCTTCGCCATCGCGTGGACGGTGGCCGGTGGGGAGCGCTTCGGCGGCCCCGCCCGCGCCGCCGCCCTCCTGCTGATGGTGGGCCTCCCCGTGTACGCCGCCGGCTTCCTCCTCCCCGCGCTGGTGGCGTGGGAGCGCGACGCCGCCGGTGACGACGACGACGAGGAGGACTCCCTCGGCCTCGCGGGGACCGCGGCGACCGCCGTGCTGGTGGGCCTGGCGGTGGGCGCGGCGCTGGCGGGCCTCGTCCTCCTTCCGCGCGTCCTTCCCGGGCCGCTGCTGATGGTGATGGGCGCGATCCTGACCTCGCCCCTTCTCTTCCCCAGCCGCCCGGCGCCCACCACCACCGAGCGCGTCCTCCACGAGACGGAGACGCCGTACAACGTCCTGCGCGTAACCGAAACGGTGTTCGCGGAAGGCCGCCAGCCCGAGCTCAAGCTGTACCAGGACGACGAGATCGAGTCGGGCGAGCTGTCGCGGAGCGGCGCCCCCTCCTTCGCCTACATCGCCGCGGCGGAGCGCTGGCTGGGGGACACGGGGCGGCCGGGCCTCTCGTACCTGTGCCTGGGCGGCGGCGCCTACACCCTGCCGCGCCGCATCGCGGAAAAGGATCCCACCGCCCGCGTCACCGTGGTGGAGCGCGACCCCGAGGTGACGCGCGTGGCCTACCGCTACTTCGGCCTACGCCCGGAGCACGGCATCGCCACCGTCCACGGCGATGCGCGCGCGGTGGCCGCCGGCCTCCCCCGCGCTGGGTGGGACCGCGTCTTCCTGGACGTGTACGACGGCACCGAGATGACCCCGCTCCACCTCGTGAGCGAGGAAGCGATCCGCGAGCTCGCCGCTCTCCTCACACCGGGCGGCCTCCTTCTGATGAACGCGATCGGCGTGGCGGAGGGCCCCGGCGCGGTGCGTCTCTGGTCCACGGTGCGCACGGTGGCCGAGGTCTTCCCTCGCGTCGTGGTCTACTCGCACCTGGGCCGCGACTTCCCCGACCGCCAGAACTTCCTCCTCGCCGCCGCCCTGGACGACGGCCCCGCCTTCCCCTCGCGCGCCGGCATGTTCGACGTCTGGCCACGCGCCGAGTGGCCGCGCCTCCCCACCGCCGCCGTCTTCCGCGACCGGGACCGAGAGGAGCGGCCTGCGCGGGCGAGTGAACTCGCTGCAACAACAGCACAAAGTCCGCCTGCGCGGACTCCCGGGCGAGATCTCGGCGCGTGCTGAAATGCCGGCGCGGGCAAGGAGCCGCCGCCACGCGCCGAACGTCGTAGGGGCAGCCCCGCGTGGCTGCCCGTGCCCTGCGATGCGCCAAGGCCCGCATCCAGGAGCGAATGAATTCGCCGTGGAAACACGCAAAGTCCGCCTTCGCGGACTTGGGGTTTGACGCTGCGCTTACCCAGCCGGCTTCAGCCGGCTTCGCGTGGTTCCAGCCGGGGGCTTCAGCCCCCGGCGCCCTCCCCCGCGCCGGCCCCCGCCCCCGGCGCCCAGCCCGAACCTGCGAAGGCAGGTTTCCCGCGGTTGTTGCAGCGGTTTCAACCGCCGGGCACCCACCGCCCTACCGCTTCTTCCCCTGCCTCTTCGCCTGCCGCTGCTGCGCCCGCTTCATCTCCCCCTGGTAGTACTCCATCGCCTTCTGCCGCTGCTCCAGGTGGCGCTTCATCTGGTCTGACTGCTTCAGCTTGGAGCCCTCCGGCCCGGCGTACCGCTGCTTGGCCGACATGCGGTGCATGAAGCGCATGATGGGCCCGCGGACGTACTTAAGTAGGAACGCCTGCCCCCGCTTCCCCTCTTTTTCCATCTGCGCGATCGCGTAGGGGAGCGCCTGCACGGTATCCTGGAGCTGGCGGTGCGTCTCCTCGGGGGAGAGCTTCTTCTTCTTGGCCATGGCGCGTAACCCTATAAGTTCCTGGAAGGAGCGGGCCTGCGCCGCACTCCGCAATGACGGACGGAACCCCCCGGCGTTGCTCCGGGGGCCCAACCCTTCTACGTTGCCGCTCCTGACCGGCGGAACGGGGTATGAAGAAAGGGGCGGCGCCGCCCTCCCCGCAAGGGGCGCGGCGCACCCCTCCCCGTCCGGCACCGGCGCACCGACCCGGCTCCACCGACGCCCGTGAGAATCGCACACCTCGCAGACCTTCACCTGGGCTTCCGCGCCTACCACCGCGTCACGCCGCGGGGGACCAACGTGCGCGAGGCGGACGTGGCCGAAGCCTTCCGCCGCGCCGTTGCGCGCGTGTGCGACCTGCGGCCGGACCTGGTGCTGCTGGCGGGCGACATCTTCCACACCGTGCGCCCCTCCAACACCGCCATCGCCGAGGCGTTCCGCCAGTTCAGCATCCTCACGGAGCGCCTGCCGGGGGTTCCGGTGGTGATGCTGGCGGGAAACCACGACTCGCCCCGCTCGTCGGATACGGGGAACATCCTCCGCCTCTTCTGCGAGATCCCGGGGATCAGGGTGGTGACCGAGGAGTGTAGCCACGTGCGGCTGGAGTCGCTCGACACCTCGGTGATGTGCATGCCGCACAACGCCCTGGCGTGCGACCACGAGGCGTCGATGGACCCCGACCCCGCCTCCGCCAACAACATCCTGATGCTGCATGGCACGGTGAGCGGCACCGTGGCCGAGCAGAAGATCCGCTACGTCACCGAGTACGGCGGCGCCATGGTGGCCGACACCAGCATCGGACCGGAGCGGTGGAGCTACGTGGCGCTGGGGCACTACCACCTGGTCACCAAGCTGGCGCCGAACATGTGGTACGCGGGCGCCATCGAGCGCACGTCCACCAACATCTGGATGGAGACGGGGGAGAAGGGCTTCCTCCTGTACGACACCGAGCGCCGCGCGGCCGAGTTCCACCCGGTGGAAACGCGCAGCACCGTCGACCTCCCCCGCCTGGACGGCCGCGGGCTGAGCGCGGCGGAGCTCGACGAGGGGATCCGCGCCGCCGTGGAGACCGTGCCCGGCGGGATCGCGGCGCGCATCGTCCGGCTCGTCATCACGGACGTGCCGCGCAACCTGGTCTGCGAGCTGAACCACCGCCGCATCCGCGAGTGGAAGGCCGAGGCGCTCCACTTCCACCTCGACGCGCGCCCGCCCGAGGTACGGCGCCGCATCGGCTCCGGCGCGCCCATCCGCAGGCAGACGCTGCAGGAGCAGGTGGCGGCGTACCTGCGGACGTGGCCGCAGAAGCAGGGGATCGAGCGCGAGCGGTTGGTGGAGCTCGCGACGTCGTACGTCGATCGGGCGGGAGAGGCCGTATGAGGCTCATCTCCCTCAAGCTGCGCAACTTCCGCCAGCACGCGCGCACCGACATCGCCTTCCGGCCGGGGCTCACCGGCATCATTGGGCCCAACGGGGCGGGCAAGAGCACGATCCTGGAAGCCATCGCCTGGGCCGTGTACGGCGCGGCGGCGGCGCGCGGCACCAACGACACCATCCGCTTCGCGCGCGCGGGGCAGGGCGCGCGGGTGGAGGTGGAGCTGCAGTTCGAGCTGGGCGGCCACGAGTACCGCGTGGTGCGCACGCTCAGCAAGGCGGAGGTCTTTTTGGACGGCGGCGTGGCCCCGGTGGCGGCCACGCTGGGCGGCGCCACGGCGTACCTGCAGGGGCGCCTGGGGATGTCGCGCGAGGAGTTCTTCAACACCTACTTCACGGGGCAGAAGGAGCTCGCCTTCCTCGCCACGATGGGGCCGACGGAGCGCGGGCGCTTCCTCAGCCAGGTGCTGGGATACGAGAGGCTGCGCCGCGCGCAGGAGCTGGCCCGCCTCCGCCGCACCGAGCTGCGCACCGAGATCAAGGCCCTGCGCGCCGCCCTCGGCGACCGCGGCGAGATCGTGGGCGCGCGCCAGGCCGCCGAGCGCCGCGTGGCCGAAGCGCTCGAAGCTCACCGCGCGGCCGAGCGCGAGGCGGAGGACGCCCGCGCCGCGCTGAAGCTCGTGGAGCCGCGCTGGGCCGCCGCGCAGGCCGCCCGCGAGCGCTTCCGCGAGCTGACCCACGCCGCCGACGCCGCCATCCGCGACCGAGACGCCGCCCGCCGCGACGCCGCCCGCGCCGAGGGCGAGCTGGCTGCCGTCGCCAGCGCGGAGACGGATCTGGCGCCCCTGCGCGAGCAGCTCGCCGTGCTCCCCGCGCTCACCGAGGAGGGCACCCGCTTCGCCGACCTCGCGCGCCACGCCGAGCGCCGCAAGTCGCTCGTGGCGCAGATCGCGGACGCGGTGGGGGAGACGCAGCGCACGGTGGCGCGGCTGGAAAAGCTGGACACCGCCCCGGAGCTGGAGCGCCGCTACGCTACCGAGCTGGAGCAGCTCCGCGCCCGCCGCGCCGAGGTGGACGCGGAGCTGGAGGAGAGCAAGACCACCTGGCTGCGCGACCGCCAGGACGCCGAGACCAAGCTGGGGGGCTACCGCGACCGCGGCGTGGAGCTGAAGGAGCAGATCCGCTCGATCGAGGAGCTGGGCCCCGAGGGCACCTGCCCCACCTGCGGCCGTCCCGTCGGCGCGGACTACGAGCGCCTGCTGGAGGAGCTGCAGGACCAGTGGGTGACCATCGTGCAGGACGGCAAGTGGTGGTCGTCGCGCTTCGACCAGCTCAAGGACAAGCCGGAGGAGGTCGCGAACTTGGAGGCGCTGACGCACGACCTCTCGCGCCAGGTGGAGGACCGCACGCAGAAGCACACCCGCTGCCAGGCCGCCCTCCAGGAACGCGAGGGGCTGCTCAAGGAGCGCGCCCAGCGCGAGGCCCGGCACGCGGAGCTGACCGCCGAGCTTGCCGCGACTCCTGCCGGCTACGACGCCGCGCGCCACAAGGAAGTCGAGAAGCGCATGCGAGAGCTGCGCGAGGTGGAGAAGCGCGCAGCCCGCCTGGAGGAGACCGCCCGCCGCCGCGCCGACTGGGAGCGCGACCGCGCCGAGGCCGCCGCCCGCGAGGCCGCCGCCGAAGCGCGCGCAAAGGCCGCCGCCACGGAGCGCGAGGCCCTCGGCTTCTCCGAAGAGGCTTTCGAGGCCTCCCGCGCCGACTACACCGCCGCCGACGGCCGCGCCCGCGCCGCCGACTTGCGCGCCGCCACCCTGCGCGGCGACGTGAACACGGCCGAGCAGGCGTTCCAGGCCGCGCGCCACGCGGAGGACGAGTACAACCGCCGCGCCGCCGAAGTCGAGACGCAGGAGACCGACCTCCGCTACCACGACGAGCTGGACGCCGCCTACACCGACCTCCGCCAGGAGCTCAACGACCAGGTGCGCCCGGAGCTATCCGAGATCGCCTCCGCCTTCCTCACGCAGCTCACGGACGGCCGCTACACCGCGATGGAGATCGACGAGGGCTACAACATCATGGTGCTGGACGAGGGCGAGGAGAAGCCGGTGATCTCCGGCGGCGAAGAGGATGTCGCCAACCTGGTCCTGCGCCTCTCGCTCTCGCAGATGATCGCGGAGCGCGCCGGCCACCCGCTCTCCCTGCTGATCCTGGACGAGGTGTTCGGGTCGCTGGACGTGGCGCGCCGCGACAACGTCGTGCAGCTTCTCCACGCCCTCGAAGGCCGCTTCGAACAGGTGATCCTCATCACCCACATCGACGGCATTCGCGAGAGCCTGGACCAGGTGCTCCGCGTCGACTTCGACGAGCGCGCCGCCACCTCCATCGTCCGCGAAGACAACGTCGACGGCAGCGCGGAAATGCCCGAGGCACCGATGGCTGCGGACTGAACGGCGCGGAATGGGGAGCCGCGTCCCCCATTTTGTCATCCTGAACAACGCGCCTCTCTGTCCCCGCCCCGGCTCCAACCTATGGCGCGTAGCGAAGGATCTACTGCGCGAGCCGCGAGGACTGCACGCGGGTCTCCCGCCTCGCCGGCTAGATCCTTCGGTCGCCGCAGAAGCTGGGGGAGCAAGGCGGGCATCCGCCGGGCGGCTCCCTCAGGATGACAGAAGAGGTGGGGAGCGGGGAGTGGGAAATAGACGAGAGCCCTGGCCGCTTGTCCTCCCTTCTCTGTCATCCTGAGCGACGCGCCGCTCCGGATCCGCCCCGGCTCCAACCTATGGCGCGTAGCGAAGGATCTACTGCGCGAGCCGTGAGGACTGCACGCGGGCCTCCCGCCTCGCCGGCTAGATCCTTCGGTCGCCGCAGAAGCTGGGGGAGCAAGGCGAGCATCCGTTGGGCGGCTCCCTCAGGATGACAAAAGAGGCGGTGGAATGGCGAATGGAGAATGGGCACAAGAACCCCGGCCATTCGCCCTCCCTTCTCTGTCATCCTGAGCAACGCGCCTCTCCGTCCCCGAGCCGGCTCCACCCTATGGCACGTAGCGAAGGATCTACTGCGCGAGCCACGAGGATTGCATGCTGCCCTCCTGCCTCGCCGGCTAGATCCTTCGGTCGCCGCAGGAGTTGGGAGAGCAAGGCGAGCATCCGCCGGGCGGCTCCCTCAGGATGACAGAAAAGGTGGGGAGCGGGGAGTGGGAAATAGACGAGAGGCCTGGCCGATTGTCCTCCCTTCTCTGTCATCCTGAGCAACGCGCCTCTCAGTCCCCGCCCCGGCTCCAACCTCTGGCGCGTAGCGAAGGATCTACTGCGGGACTGCACGCTGGCCTCCTGGCTCGCCGGCTAGATCCTTCAGTCGCCGCAGAAGCTGGGGGAGCAAGGCGGGCATCCGTCGGGCGGCTCCCTCAGGATGACAGAAAAAACGCGGGGAAACGGAGAGCGGGAATAGACAAGAGCCCGGCCACTTGTCCTCCCATCTCTGTCATCCCTGGCCAGCGACAAAAACAGTGTAGCGCAGCTATCCCTTACCCCAGCCGTGCCCAATGCCGCTGTCCCCGACGTTCGATGAATTCCGCGCGCACGCACGCGAGGCGACCCTCGTGCCCGTGTCGCTCGACTTCCTGTTCGACACGGAGACGGCGGTCTCGGCGTACCACAAGCTGGCGCGGCCGCCGTTCGGGTTCCTGCTGGAGTCTGTGGTGGGGGGCGAGACGTGGGCGCGCTACACCTTTCTGGGGACCCAGCCGCGCGGCGCGTGGAAGCTGACCGGCGACCACATCCACCGCTGGACGCCCGCCAGGGGGTGGGAAGACACCGGCCCCTCCGACGATCCGCTCGGCGACTTCGACCGCCTGCTGCGCGCGCACGTGCCCGCGCAGGTGCCGGGGCTGCCGCGCTTCTGGGGCGGGGCGGTGGGCTTCTTCGGCTACGACACCGTGCGGCTGATCGAGCGCCTCCCCGCCGCGCCCGAAGGCGACCTGGGGCTGCCGGACGCGCTGTTCATGCTCACCGGCACCGTGGTGGCGGTGGACAACCTCTTCGGCCGCGCGCACGCCATCGCCGCGGTGGAGACGGCGGGGGCGGATGACAGGGAGCTGCGCCGCCGCTACGACGAGGCCGCGGGCGAGGTGCTCGACATCGTCATGCGCCTGCGCGAGGGGCGCGGGCCCGAGCCCCTCACCCTGTCCCCGCCCGCCGCCGCGGACCCTGAGTTCGAGAGCACCATGACGCGCGCCGAGTACGAAGACGGCGTGCGCCGCGTGCAGGAGTACATCCGTGCAGGCGACGCCTTCCAGGTGGTCCTCTCGCAGCGCCTCACCGTCCCGCTCGCCGTGCCGGCTTTTGACCTGTACCGCGCGCTCCGCACCCTCAACCCCTCGCCGTACCTCTTCTACCTGGAGCTGGACGGGTTCCAGCTCGTGGGCTCGTCGCCGGAGACGATGGTGAGGCTGGAGGACGGGCGCGTGACGGTGCGGCCCATCGCCGGCACCCGCCGCCGCGGGCTAGACGCGGCGGAGGACGCAACGTTGTCGGCGGAGCTGCTGGCGGACACCAAGGAGCAGGCGGAGCACCTGATGCTCCTGGACCTGGGGCGCAACGACGTGGGGCGCGTCGCCCGCTACGGCACCGTGCGCGTGCCCGCCCGCATGGCGGTGGAGCGGTACTCGCACGTCCTCCACCTGGTCTCCACTGTGGAGGGGGAGCTGCGCCCGGGGCTCAGCGCCGTGGACGTCTTTCGCGCCTCCTTCCCGGCCGGAACCGTGAGCGGCGCTCCCAAGGTGCGCGCCATGGAGATCATCGACGAGCTGGAGCGGTCGCGGCGCGGGCCGTACGCGGGCGCGGCGGGCTACTTCGCGTACGGCGGCCACGCCATGGACACCGCCATCGCCATCCGCACCGTGGTGGCGCAGGCGGGGAAGGCCCACGTGCAGGCCGGCGCCGGGCTGGTGGCCGACAGCGACCCCGCTTCCGAGTACGAGGAGACGCTCAACAAGGCTCGGGCCCTCCTGCGCGCGATCCAGACTACGGGAGGATGAGAAAAGAGCGCCGTGGGTTGACAGATTCGAACGTCCGTTCTATAACTCAACCTGAGGAGAGCCACTCGCTGGCTATTTAAGTGTCCGAAAACCGCAGGCCACCCGTCACCCAACCGCCGAACGGCCCGCGGGAATGCGATCCTGTCGCATCTTCGCGTGCTCGTGCGTTCTATGGGTGTCCACCCTTCCCCCAACCCTCCGCAAGGAGGTTCTTTGCCCGCGCAGGACGTTAACGCTGGTCCCGCGACGCCCGCCTGAGGATCGGCCGGCGGAGGCAAGCGGGAAGTCCCAACGGAGCCCGGCGCACGCCGGCCCGTATCCACCGACTGCCGGCGAGGTGCCGGCAAGCTCCCGGAGGTCGTGCATGAAACAAGTCCGTTGGCTCTTTGCGGCGGTAGTCGCCGCGGCCACGGCGTCCACTCCGCTGACGGCTCAGGAGCCGGCAACGGTGACCGGACGTGTGACCAACGCGGCGGGCGCTCCAGAGAGCGCCGTGACCGTACGCATCAACGCCCTCGCCGCCGGCACCACCACGGCCGCTGATGGCACGTACCGCCTGGTGGTTCCCGCGTCGCGCCTGCAGTCGGCGCGCCAGGTTACGATCACCGCTTCGCGCGTGGGCCTCGCTTCGTCCTCGCGCACCGTGACGCTCTCGCCGGGCGCCAGCCTCACGCAGAACTTCCAGCTCGGCGCCGACGTGCTGCAGCTGGAGGGGATCGTGGCGACGGGCCAGGGTACGGCCACCACCCGCGAGCGCGTGACCACCGCCATCTCCACGGTCCGTTCCGAGGAGATCACGCAGTCCAACGAGCCCAACATCGTGACGGCGCTCGCCGCCAAGGCGCCGGGCGTCAACGTCATCAGCTCCTCCGGCGATCCGGGCGCGGGCACGTACATCCGCATCCGCGAGGCCGCCTCCATCGTGGGCGGCACCCAGCCGCTCTTCGTGGTTGACGGCACGCCCATCGACAACTCGTCCAACTCGGTGGAGCCGTCCAGCTTCGGCGTGTCCGGCACGGCGACGTCCAACCGCGCCACGGACATCAACCCGAACGACATCGAGAACGTCCAGATCCTCAAGGGCGCGGCGGCCACGGCCATCTACGGGTCGCGCGGCGCCAACGGCGTGGTGCTGATCACCACCAAGCGCGGCCGCGCCGGCCGCACCCAGGTGACGTACAGCCTCACGGCGGGCCGCGACCAGGTGTCGCAGCTTCCGGGGCTTCAGCGCACCAACGGCCGCGGGCTCTCGTACCTCGCGTACATCCCGCTGTACGAGACGATCGGCGACCTGAACGCCGACTTCGGCACCAACTTCGCCTCGTTCGACCAGGCGCGCACCGTGTTCCGCGACTCGGCGTTCTCCAGCACGGCCAGCTTCGGCGTGCCGCTGACGGGCGTGGAGACGTTCGACCACGCGAAGGAGCTGTACGAGACCGGCACGCGCATGGAGAACAACCTGACCGTGTCCGGCGGCAGCGAGCGCACCACGTACTTCATGAGCGTGGGCCGCAACAGCGTGGACGGCACGCTGCGCGGCAACTCGGCGTTCGCGCGCAACTCGGTGCGCCTCAAGGGGTCGCACGCGCTGTTCAGCGACCTGCAGATCAACGGCAACATCGCGTACGCCCGCACCGAGGCCGACCTGGTGCAGCAGGGCTCCAATACCAGCGGCATCCTGCTGGGCGCGCTGCGCACGCCGCCGGAGTTCAACAACTGCCTTCCGCAGTCGCAGCTCAAGGCGGGGCAGCCGTGCTACGTGAACCCGGAGACGGGGCTCCAGCGGTCGTACCGCCGCCCGAACCCCGCCGACATCAACCAGTCGTCGCTGTACGACAATCCGTTCTTCGTCGCCCAGGCGGGGCAGAACTGGAGCGAAGTCGGCCGCACCATGGGGAACATCGGGCTTGACTACACCCCGGCCTCGTGGCTGCGCGTGAACTACGTGCTCGGCGTGGACTACTACTCCGACGAGCAGCTGTCGTACATGCCCAACAGCTCGGCTTCGTTCTCCACCGGGCGGGTGATCACGGCCACGTTCAACGACCTGATCCTCGACTCCAACCTGTCCGCCACGGCGAGCGGGAACCTGGGTCGCAACCTGGTGGGAAGCCTCACGGTGGGGCAGAACCTGAACCAGGAACAGTACAGCCGTAACCTCCTGACCACGACGAACCTGTTCCCGGGCACGCAGCAGTCGGACTTCGGCGTCGACCGCATTCCGGACGAGTTCGAGTACGAGAGCCGCACCGACGGCTACTTCGCCACCGGCGAGACGACGTTCGCGGACCAGCTGACCCTTACGGCCACCGGCCGTATGGACGGCTCCTCGACGTTCGGCGGCGACGGCAAGCGCTTCTTCTACCCGAGCGTCGGCGTGAGCTGGGCGTTCACCAAGCTGGGCGCGTTCGACAACGTGAGCTGGCTGGACTTCGGCAAGCTGCGCGCTTCGTGGGGCCGCGTGGGCCGCCAGCCGCCGGTGTTCTCCAACACCAGCGGCTACACCACCGGCGCCTTCATCGACGGCTACGTGCAGGGCAACGGCCTGAACTCCGTGTACAACGGGCTCACCGGCATCTTCACGCAGTCGCTGCGCGGCAACCCGAACATCACCCCCGAGGTGAAGACGGAGACCGAGATCGGTGGCGACCTGGCCTTCTTCGGCCGCCGCGTGTCCGCCGGGCTCACGTACTACACCAACAAGACCAAGGACGTGATCCTGCCGGTGCCCACGGCGTACAGCCTGGGCCGCGTGCAGGAGTACGCGAACGTGGCCGAGTTCGAGGGGAGCGGCTGGGAAGCCACCCTCGACGTGGCCCCGGTGCAGAGCCGCCGCTTCGGCTGGACGGTGAACGGCACCTACACCCGCAGCCGCACCTGCGTGACCGCGCTTCCGGGCACCGAGGAGCTCTCGCTGGACGGCTTCACGGGCTCCACGGTGTCGCTGGTGGCGCCGGGCGCCGCGGGCACCAAGGGGTGCAACCCCTTCGGCGTGTTCTTTGGCCAGGACTTCGTGCGCTTCGGCCGCGGGTCGCTGATCGACGGCGAGAACATCGACGAGCTGTACCCGAACGCCAAGGCGGGCGCGATGTACATCGGCGAGGACGGCTTCCCGGTCACGGACGACGTGTCGCGCGTGGCGGGCGATCCGAACCCGGACTGGATGGCCAGCATCCGCAACAGCTTCACGCTGGGCACCAACCTCCGCCTTTCGGCGCTGTTCGACGTGCGCCACGGCGGCGACGTGTGGAACGGGACCAAGGGCGCGCTCTACTTCTTCGGCACCAGCGAAGAGACGATCCCCTTCCAGGGCGAGGGCTTCCAGGCCGCCTTCGGCGACTTCGCGCTGGCCAACGGCACCAAGCCGGACGTGGCGGGCCCGGGCGCCGGCCAGGTGGTTCCGCTCAACTGGGCCACGTGGCAGCAGGGCGGCATCGGCAGCGGGTTCACCGGTCCGTTCTCGCAGTTCATCGAGGACGGGAGCTTCGTGAAGCTGCGCGACGTCTCCATCTCGTACACGCTGGACCAGGGCTGGCTCAGCCGCATGGGGATCGGCTCGGCCGACATCACCCTGAGCGGGCGCAACCTGCGCACCTGGACCGACTACACGGGCATCGACCCGGAGTCGAACCTGGTGGGCGAGCGCAACGGCCGCGGGCTCGACTACTTCAACAATCCGCAGACGCGTTCGTACGTGATCTCGGTCAACCTGAACCGCTGACGCGTCTAGCAAGGAGCTATCGCACATGAAGAACCGTACCTGGAAGGGCCGCGCGATCGCGGCGGCCCTCCTGGTCGGCTCCCTCGGAGGATGCGATTTCATCGACATCTCCGACGCCGACCCCAACATCATCACCCAGCCGACGCTGCCCAGCCTGTTCGTGTCGACGCAGGTGAACTCGTTCCTCGTGGCCGAGGGGCAGCTCGCCCGTACGGCCGCGGTGTGGACGCAGCAGCTGGCCGGCACCGACCGGCAGTTCGCCCTCCTCGACCGGTACGACATCACCGAGGAAGACGCGGACGGCGAGTTCGCATCGCTCTACACGGGCGGCGGGCTGGTGGACATCCGCCGCGCCCGCGCCATCGGCGACTCGGTGGGCTGCGCGCAGTGCTCGGCGCTGTTCTCGATCCACGAGGCGTACCTGATCGGGATGGGCGCGTCGATCTTCGGCGACCTTCCGTACCGCGGCGCGCTGGTGGAGGGCACGCCGGCGCCGCTCGACCCGCAGGCGCAGGTGTACGCGGACGTGCAGGCGCTGCTGAGCCAGGCCATCACCAGCCTTTCGACGGCGCCCACGGGCGGCGCGTCGGCGTTCTACACGCAGCTCTCGGCGGTGGACCTGATCTACGGCGGCAACCGGGCGCGCTGGATCGCGGCCGCGCACACGCTGAAGGCCCGCTACTACATGCACTGGGTGGAAGCTCAGCTCGCCGGCGGCGCTTCGGCGACGATGGCGGCCACCGCGTGCGGCGGCAACTGCATCTCCAACGCGCGCACCGAGGCGCTGGCGGGCATCCAGAGCGCGGCGGGCGACTGGCGCGCGTTCCACACCGAGACCAGCTCCGAGGCGAACTTCTTCTACCAGTTCTTCGACGAGCGCGCCGGCTACCTGGCGGCGGGCAACCACCTGGTGGAGCTGCTCAAGACCCGCAACGACCCGCGCCTGGCCGTGTACTTCGAGCCGGTGTCGGGCAACAACTACGTGGGCTCGCGCGCGGGTGAGGCGAACCAGTCCGCGTCGGTGCTCAACACCGAGGGCGCGGGCGCGGCGGACTATCGCCAGCCGATGGTGACCTGCGCGGAGAACCAGTTCATCCTGGCCGAGGCGGAGTTCCGCCTGGGGAACACGACCCCGGCGCGCAACGCGCTGAAGGCCGGTATCGCCTGCGCCGCGGCCCAGTCGGGCGTGGCGATCACGAACCCCACGTCGGCCCAGGTGGACGCGCTGTCGGGCAATGCGCTTCTGGTGGAGATCATCACCCAGAAGTACATCGCCAACTTCCTGAACATCGAAGTCTTCAACGACTACAAGCGCACCTGCCTCCCGAGCCTGACGACGTACAACAACAAGGCGGTTCCGGGGCGGCTGTTCTACGGCCAGCAGGAGCGCCAGACCAACCCGAACATCCCGCCGCCGGACCAGCAGCCGCGGCGCAACGCCAACGACCCGACTCCCTGCCCCGGGTCCTGATCCGGCGGGTGATTCTGGACGCGCGCCTCACGGGGCGCGCGGCCAGGGGAGCCCGGCGGCACGGTCTGTAGCCGGCACGCAGGTCGCCGGGGTCCCGGGCGACGTTTCGTCGCCCGGGACTTTTTCTCACGAGCGGGCAAAGGGAGGTCGAGTGACCATGCTCCTGCGACAGAAGCGGATGGTGCGGCCGGTGGCGGCGCTCCTCCTTTCGCTGTCCTTTCTCAACGGGTGCTTCGCGTACGCGCCGGCGAACGGCGTGGCGCCGCGGCCGGGCGCCCGCGTGCGGGTGCAGCTCCGCGAGCCGCAGGTGGTGAGGCTGGGCGAGCTGACCGCCAACGACGTGGTGTCGCTGATCGGCGAGGTGGTGACGGAAGACAGCTCGCAGATCGTGCTCTCCGCGCTCAGCGCCACCACGCGCTCGGGCTTCGAGCACGCGGCCAACGGCGAGACGGTGCGGGTGCCGCGGAGCAACGCGGCGGCCGTGAGCGTCAATCGCGTGTCGCTGGTGCGCACGGCCGGGCTGGCGGGGCTGGTGGCGCTCGGCGGTGCGGCGTTCGTGTCCGGCGTCCGCGCGGGCCGCGCCAGCAACGGCGGCGGCGGCAGCGGCGGGGGCAACCAGCAGTAGCACCCGTCGGCGCTCGAACGGAAACAAGCCTCACACAGAGACACAGAGTTACACGGCAAGAACAGCAGAAGGGGTTCCTCTGCGTCTTGCGGTTCACCTCCGTGGCCTCTGTGTGAGGCTTGTTCCGTTGCGGTTCCCGCGTCTCCGCGGGTGGCCTGCCTCTTGCGCCCGGCCGGCGCCATGGCAACTCCTCCCAACGTTCCCAACGAACGCCGGAAAGCAGGCAACGACCGGCGGACGAAGAGCGGCGGGTTCGATCCGCGGCGCACCCGCTTCGGCATCGGGCCCCTCCTGCTCCTCGTCCTAGCCGGGCTGCTCGCGGTCAACCTGTTCACCAACCGCGGCCCCACCGATCTGGGCTACAGCGAGCTCAAGGGCCGCATCCGCCAGGGACAGGTGGCGCGCGCCACGCTCAGCACCACCGCCATCACCGCCGTGCCGCGCGACTCCGTGGGCCCCAAGGGGCGCGTGGTGTGGCGCAGCGAGCGCATCGTGGGCGAAGACGAGACGCTGACCGGGATCCTGGACCAGGCCGGGGTGCGCTACGAGTACGAGCAGCCCTCCCGCTGGACGGGGCTGGTGATGCTCTTCCTTCCCCTGCTGGTGCTGGTGGGGCTCTTCACCTTCTTCACCCGCCGCATGAACCCCACGCAGGGCGTGCTCACGGTGGGGAAGAGCCGCGCGCGCATCGTGGGCGAGGAGGGCACGGGCGTCACCTTCGACGACGTGGCGGGGGTGGACGAGGCGAAGCAGGAGACGTACGAGGTGGTGGAGTTCCTGAAGCACCCGGAGAAGTTCGCCAAGCTGGGCGCCAAGATCCCCAAGGGCGTCCTCCTGGTGGGCCCGCCGGGAACGGGGAAGACGCTCCTTGCGCGCGCGGTGGCGGGGGAGGCGGGAGTCACCTTCTTCTCCATCAGCGGCGCCGAGTTCGTGGAGATGTTCGTGGGCGTGGGCGCGGCGCGCGTGCGAGACCTCTTCGCGCAGGCCAAGGCGCAGTCGCCGTGCATCATCTTCATCGACGAGCTGGACGCGCTGGGGAAGGCGCGCGGGCCGGGCGGCGTGCTGGGGGGCAACGACGAGCGCGAGCAGACGCTGAACCAGCTCCTGGTGGAGATGGACGGCTTCGACCCGCGCATGGCCGTCATCATCATGGCCGCCACCAACCGCCCGGAGATCCTGGACCCCGCGCTGCTGCGCCCCGGCCGGTTCGACCGGCAGATCCTGGTGGACCGCCCCGACGTCAACGGCCGGCTGGAGATCCTGCGCATCCACGCCAAGGACGTGCAGCTGGGCGAGGACGTGAACCTGGAAAAGATCGCGCGCCGCACCCCCGGCTTCGTGGGCGCGGACCTGGCGAACCTCCTCAACGAGGCGGCGCTGCTGGCCGCGCGGCGCGACCTGGCCGCCGTGACGCTCAAGGAGATCGACGACGCGGTGGACCGCATCATCGCGGGGCTGGAGAAGAAGAACCGGCTGATCAACGAGAAGGAGCGCACCATCGTGGCCTACCACGAGGCCGGCCACGCCATCGTCGCCGAGCGCGTGCCCACGGCCGACCCGGTGCACAAGATCTCCATCATCCCGCGCGGCGTGGCGGCGCTGGGCTACACGCAGCAGCTCCCCACCGAGGACCGCTACCTGCTCACGAAGCAGGAGCTGATGGACCGCATCGCCGTGCTCCTGGGCGGGCGAGTGGCGGAGGAGATCGTCTTCAACGAGATCTCCACCGGCGCGGGGAACGACCTGGAGCGGGTGACGGAGCTGGCGCGCAGCATGGTGATGGAGTACGGGATGAGCCGCGAGCTGGGCCCGGTGAACCTCTCCGGCCCGCGCCGCAGCCAGTTTCTGCAGGGCTCCGACGGCGGCCCCGCGCAGCGCTCGTACAGCGAGGAGACCGCCCGCGCCATCGACGCGGAGATCCGCGGCCTGATCGCCGGGACGTACGAGCGGGTGC